>JBIPOQ010000287.1:0-5166 GCA_044379055.1 Myxococcota bacterium | reverse complement strand
ATTGGCGGCGGGCCGGGCGATGTCGGCCAGGATGTCGGCGCTGCCGCAGCCGGTGATCCCGATCCGATCGGGGGCGAGGCGCGACACCAGCTCGCCGACCCGCCCGGTCGAGGGCGAGCTCCAGGTCGCAAAATGCCGCTCGCCCCGGCGATCCCGCACGCAGAGCTTGACCAGCGTCGCCCCCGAGTCGACGCCGAGGGCCTCGGCCGACCCGAGCGCCGCGTCGAACTCCCCGAACGCCGCGAACGTCCCTATCCCTGCTGCGCCGTGCTCCACCGATTCGCCTCGAGATCCGGTCCGTTAGACTCCGGCCGCAACGGGTGGTCCCTCGGACGGCCCCCGACGGAAGCCCGATGTATACCGCGTTCTATGGCCTGCGTGAGAAGCCCTTCGCGCTGAGCCCCGATCCCCGGTTCCTCTATCTCGCGGCCTCCCACCGCGAGGCGCTCGCTCATCTCCTCTACGGAATCGAGCAGGGCGAGGGGTTCATCTCGGTCACCGGCGAGGTCGGCACCGGCAAGACCACCCTCTGCCGCACGCTCCTCGAGCGCCTCGAGGGCGACATCGAGCTCGCCTTCCTCTTCAACCCGAGCAAGAGCGCCCTCGAGCTGCTGCAGTCCATCTGTGCCGAATTCGGCCTGCCCGCCGAGGGCCTCGGCCGCCGCAACCTGATGAGCCAGCTCAACAAGTTCCTGCTCGAGCAGAAGGAGCGGGGGCGCCGGGTGCTCCTCATCATCGACGAGGCCCAGACCCTCTCCGAGAACACCCTCGAGCAGGTCCGCCTCCTCTCCAACCTCGAGACCAGCCGCGAGAAGCTGATCCAGATCCTGCTGCTCGGTCAGCCCGAGCTCGACCGCAAGCTCGACGAACGCGGCCTGCGCCAGCTGCGACAGCGCATCAGTGTGCGCTGGAAGCTCGAGCCCCTCTCTGCGGCCGAGACGCTCGCCTACGTTCGCCACCGCATCTCGGTCGCCGCCGGCGAGCCGAAGGATCTCTTCAGCGAAGCCGCCCTGCGCGACGTCCACCGCCGCACCGGCGGCATCCCCCGCCTCGTCAACCAGCTCTGCGACCGCGCCCTGCTCGCCGGCTACGCCACCCGCGCCGCCCAGATCGGCCCCGCCCTGATCCGCGCCGCTGCGCGCGAGATCCCCGACGTCCGCGATCCCGGCGACCGCGACCCGCGCCTCGTCCGCAAGCTCGTTCCGACCTGGATGAAGCGACCCTGGATGTATTTCGCGCTGACCCTCGGCGGTGTCGGCCTCGCCCTCGTGACCGGCCTCCTGCTCGGCCGCAGCTCGCTCCGCGGCGGCGCCGCCGATCCCGCCGCGTCCCTCGCTGCCGACGCCTCGACGATGCCCCCCGCCGTCAGCGCCCGCGGCGCGACCGGCCCGCCGCGCCCCCCGCTCGGCCGCCTGATCGGCTATGTCGCGACCAACCCCTCCGGCGATGGCGGGAGCGCCCCGGCCGAGCTCCGCGCCACCGACGGCCAGCTCGCCGCAGCCGGCGTCGGCCTCGCCGGCACACCCGGCCTCCGCGACCCCCTCGCGGCCGCCGTCCCGTTGATCGGCCGCAGCGCCATCGCCGCCGGCCTCCTGCCCGAGATCCTCGCCGAACGCCCGAGCGACGCGGCCCTCGCCGAGAGCGAGCGCGCCTTCCTCGATCTGTACGATCTCCCCTCCGAGGCCCCCGGCGCCCCGCCCGCGACCGCCGACGCCCTCGCCGAACGACTCGAAGCCCGCGGCCTCATGGCCACTGCCTTCGAAGGCGGCTCCTTCGAGATGCTCCGCCGCCTCGACCACCCCGTGCTGATCCCGATCGCCCTCGACCGCGTCGAGGCCATCGCGACCCGCAACGGTGTCGCCCCGACGGCCGCGGCCGCCCTCGTCCCCGAATCCGACCGCCGCTGGCTCGCCCTCACCGGCTTCGACGGCGACCGCGCGTGGCTCGCCGGCCTCGTCCCCGGCCGTGTCGTCAGCGTCGCCGTCGCCGAGCTCGAGCCCCACTGGCTCGAAGCCGGCGTCCTCGTCTGGAAGAACCACGAATCCCTCGCCGCCCGCTTCGAGCAGGGCGGCGAACGCGAGAGCATCGAGTGGCTCCAGAATGCCCTCGCCGAGCTCCAGCTCTACCCGGGCTCCCCGACCGGCCAGTTCGATGCGAAGACCGCCGACGCCCTGCGCGATTTCCAGAGCCGAACCGGCCTGACCGAAGACGGTGTCGTCGGCCCGCTCACCCAGATCGCCCTCTACGCCGAGCTCCCCCGCTACCCCGTCCCGCGCCTCTCGGCGAGCGCCGTCCGTCCGCCGCCCGCGCTGCCGCCCGTCTCGGCCGGCCCCGAGCGCATTCCGCTCTTCCCGCGGCCCGGCTCTCCGCCGGTCTCTCCGCTGCTCTCTGCGCCGAACTCTTCGCCGCTCTCTTCTCCGATCTCTTCGCTCATCTCCCGCCCCGCGACCGCATCCGCCCCGCTTGCCCCCGCCGACGCCACGATGGTCCCGATTCCCCGCCCCGCTGCGGCAGCACGCCCGACTTCCTCCGGAGACCGCGGATGAGCACGATTCTCAAGGCCCTGCGCCGCCTCGAAGACGACGACCCCAAGAAGAAGCCCGCCGCCGCCGCGCCGCCGCCGTCTTCTGCCGCCTCACCGCCCGCGTCGCCCACCGCTCCGCTCCCCGCGACCGACCCGCGCGCCGCCGACGCCCTCCGCCGCCGCATCCTCGCCGAAGAAGCCGCGGCCCGTATCGGCAGCTCCGTCCTCGACGAAGCCCCCGCGCGCGCAAGCCGCCTCCGCCCGCTCTTCCTCGTCGGCAGCGCCTCCGCCCTCCTCGTCGCCGGCCTCGCCTACACCCTCACCCAAACGGACCTGTTCCAATCCGACTCGATGGACCCCTCCGCACCCGCGGCCAACCCCGCTCCGGGAGCCGCGACGCAGACCGTCGAGGACACCCCGCCCCCGCGCGCGATGGTCGCCGTGCCCTCCGTCCCCAACGTCCCCGCCGCGCCAACCCCGCCCCCCGCGTCCGCGACCGCTTCGATCCTCCCCGCGGCGCCCCCCGTTCCCGCGGCCGCCCCGACGCCGGCCACGCCGTCGCCCACGCCGGCGGCTCCTCCTCCGTCGCCCGCACCCGCCGTCGCACAGCTCGCGAACCCAGCCCCCAACGCGCGCCCGACACCGGATCCGGTCACCCCGGCCCCGTCGCCCCAGGTCGCCGCAGTCTCTGCGCCCGCCCCCGTGCCCGCGCCGTCTCCCGGCCTCGCATCGCCCCCGGCCCCCGCGGCCGCCCCGCCGCCGAAGCCCGCGCCCGATCCGGTCGCCGCGCAGAAACCGACCCCGGCTCCCGTCGAGGTCGCCGCTCGCACCGCGTCGCCCGCTCGCTCCCCCGAGCCGACACCCGCACGAGCAGCGACCCCCACGCCTACACCGACACCTACACCTGAACGCAACCCCGCACGCGACCCCGTCCGCGACGCCGTCCGCGACGCCGCGCCCGAGCGGGCGACCGCCGCCGTGCCCGAGCCCACGCCCGCCCGCCCCCCGACGGCCGACGCCCCAACCTCGAGCGCTGCCCCCGCTCCCGCACCGCCGCCCGACGTGAAGCGCGTCTCGCCCGCGGGCCTGCCGGAGGTCTTCGTCGTGCGCACGGCCTGGCACCCGAAGCCCGAACGCCGCTCCGCGAAGGTCCGCGTCGCCGAGACGAACGAGCTCGTCACCGTGCACGAGGGCGACTCCGTCGCCGGCCTCGTGCTCCGCGAGATCACGCCCTCCGCCGTCGTCTTCAGCGCCGGCGACATCGAGATCCGCCGCCGCGTCGGCCAGGACGACAGCCGCCCCTGAACGCGCCGTCATGGCTTCGCATCAGTCCGGCGGCCCCCGCGACCGACCTCCGCGGGTCTCCGCCCCGGAGCCCGCGCCGCTCGGCCCCGGCCCCGAAACCGGACCAGAGGCCGAGCCCGTCTCCGCGGCCCGCCCCCGTCCAGGGATTCCCTCGAAGTGGAAACGATCCCGCGCTCCGCTCGCGCGATCCGCCGGCGAGAGGACGCCCCGGCCCCCGCGATTCAGGACGTGGGTGTAGATCATCGTCGTCGAGACGTTCTGATGACCGAGCAGCTCCTGCACCGTGCGGATGTCGTACCCGTGCTCGATCAAGGCCGTCGCGAAGCTGTGTCGAAAGACGTGCGGCGTCACCCGCTTCGTGATGCCCGCCCGTCGCCCCGCATCCCGCACGTTGCGCTGGATCGTCGTCTCGAACACATGATGCCGCGCGATCCGCCCCGTCCGCGGACACGCCGAGAGCCGATCCGCGGGAAACACCCACTGCCAGCCCGGCTCGAGCCCCGCCCGCGGATACTTCCGCGCGAGCGCCCCCGGCAGCTCCACCTCGCCATACCCGTCCGCCAGGTCCTGCGCGTGCAGCGCGAGCGCGACCGCGATCTTCTCCCGAAGCGGCACCACCGCGCGCTCCGGCAGCACCGTCAGCCGATCCCGCCGCCCCTTCCCATCGCGAATCCGCAGCTCCCGCCGCTCGAAATCCACGTCCTGCACCCGAAGCCGCAGCGCCTCGAGCAGCCGCAGCCCGCCGCCCCACAACAGCAACGACACGACCCGCGTATCCCCCTCGAGCCGCGCCAGAACGCTCTCCACCTCCTCCACCGACAACACCACCGGAATCCGAACCGGCCGCCGCGCCCGCACCACCTCCCCGAGCGCCCCGAGCTCCCGACCAATCACATGGCGATAAAAGAAGAGCAGCGCATTCAACGCCTGATTCTGCGTCCCCGCCGACACGTTCCGCCGCGTCGCCAGCTCCGTCAGAAACGCCTGGACCTCCTCCCGCCCCATGCCGGCCGGATGCCGCTTGTGATGAAACAGGATGAACTGCTTCACCCAGGACACATAACTCCGCTCCGTCGACAACGACCGGTGTCGAACCCGAAGCTCATCCCGAAGCGCATCCAACACCCTTGGCGGCCGATCCCCCCGCAGCGGCGAACGCGGCCCGAGCCCGAGCTCCTCCGACTCCCCCGTCTCCGCCCGCGACCCCACCGCCGCGCGCTCCGATCGAAACCCCGCCTGCCCGCGCTCCCGAGCCGCCTGAAGCCCCTCGTCGCGCCCGGTCCGCCGCCCGCCCCCCGCCCAGGATTCCCCCGAACGCGGCCCGCGTCCCCCTGATC
>JBIPOQ010000286.1:0-5170 GCA_044379055.1 Myxococcota bacterium | reverse complement strand
TTGCGCCGTTCCCCGTCCGCCGCATGGACGGTCGCGTCTCGCTCCAGCGCATGCCCGTCGAGATCGACGAGGCGACGCTGCGACGGATCGCCGAGGCGAGCGGGGGCCGTTATTTCCACGCGACCGACGAATCGGGCCTCCGCGAGGTCGTCGAGGAAATCGGCCGACTCGAGCGGAGCAAGGTCGCGGAGCTCCGCTACCTCGAATACGACTACCACTACCGCCCCTTCGTCGCGGCAGCCCTCGCGGCGACGCTGCTCGCGCTCGTGCTGGCGAGCACCTGGCTCCGGAGGCTGCCGGCGTGAATCTCGACGCGCTGCACATCGCCCATCCCGAGCTCGTCCACGGCCTCTGGCTCTGGGCCCTGGTCGTCGCGCTCCTGATCGTCCTCGAGCGACGCGGCACGGACAGCCTGAATCGCCTCGTCGCGCGGAGCCTCGAGGACCGGCTGGTCGTGCGGCCGGCGCCCTGGCGTCGCGGGCTCCGCCTCGCGCTCTGGGCCCTCGCGGGCTTCGCGATGGTGGGGGCGTTGATGCGGCCGCAATGGGGCGAGCGCTTCGTCGCGACGCCGCGCGTCGGCGCCGAGATCATGATCGCCCTCGACGTGTCGCGCTCGATGCTGGCGGACGACGCGAAGCCGTCCCGCCTCGAGCGCGCGAAGGCCGAGATCAGCGACCTGCTCGCCTACCTCGAGAACGATCAGGTCGGCCTGATCGCCTTCGCGGGGCGCGCGAGCATCCTCTCGCCGATGACGCCCGACAAGAGCTTCCTGCGACTCGCCCTCGACGGAGCGGGACCGCATAGCGTCTCGCGCGGGGGGACCCGTCTCGCGGAGCCGATCCTGCGGGCGATCGCCAGCCTCGGCGAGCCGGGGCCCGCCCAGCGCGCTTTGATCCTGATCACGGACGGCGAGGACCACGACTCCTTCGCCCTCGACGCCGCGCAGAAGGCCGCTGCGGCGGGCATCAAGATCATCACGATCGGCTTCGGCGACGAAACGGGCAGTCCGATCTTCGTCCGCGATCCCCGGGACGGCTCGCGCACGCAGGTGCGCGACGCCGAGGGCAATCCCGTGATCAGTCGACTCGACGGCGAGCTGCTGCGCGAGATCGCGCTCGCGACGGACGGTGCCTACGTACCGGCCGGCATGGGCGTCCTCGATCTCGCGTCGATCTACGAGGCCCACATCGCGCGGCTCACGCGGGGTCAGCTCGACGCGCGCGGACGCTCGATCCGGGGGGAGACCTATCAGGGCTTCGTCGCCGCGGCGCTCGGCGGGCTGGTGCTGGGCGCCTCGGCGATGGTCGGCGGCCGGCGGCGCGCCGCCGGGGATGGACGGCGGGTCCCTCGGCCCGGCTCCTCGCCGAGCTCGGTGCGGACCACGGCGGGTCGAGTCGCTCTCGTCCTCGTCTGCGCGCTGATCGGGAGCGCGTCCGTGCCGGCGTCGGCGGCCGAGGACGAGAAGGGGGCGTCGGATCCTTCCGTCGCAGGGAGCACGGAGGCCCCGGCGGGCGAACCCGTCGCCGACGAGGACCCCCGCGCCCGATTCAATCGCGCGAACGCCCGGCTCGCCGAAGGCGATCCCGAGCTCGCGAGCACGCTCTTCCGCGAGGCGAGGCGCGATGCGGTCGACGATCTCGAGCTGCGTTATGCGGCGAGCTACAACCTCGGGGTCGCCGCGGTGGCCCAGGCGGATGCCGTCGTCGCCTCGAATCCGAGCGACGCCCTGGTCCGGCTCCACGAGGCGGCGGACTGGTTCCGGGAGGCGTCGGCGATGCGGCCCGATGCGTCGGACCCGCGCCACAACCTCGACGTCACCCTGCGCCGGGCCCTGATCCTCGCCGACGAAATCGCGCGCAAGAGCCAGCGCGACCTCGAGGGCGAGCTCGACCAGCTGATCGAGGCCCAGCGCGCCCGGGTCGGGGACGCGGCGGGACTGCTCGAAGCGACCGTCCAGGCCGCGGCTCCCGCCTCGGAATCCGGCAGCGAGCCCGCTGCGGTCGAGGCGCTTCGGTCCGTCTTCGACGCGGCGGCGACCGCCCAGCGCGAGCTGATCGCGAACGTGGAGTCCGTCGCCGAGCGGGCGGCAGACGAGAAGGCCGTGATCGAGGCCAAGGCCGAGGACGCGCGCACGCCGGAGGAGGCGCTCCGCAGCGCCTCGCTCGAGAGCGTGCTCGGGGCTCTCGATCAGGCGGTCGAGCGGATGGGCCAGGCGCGGCGGCAGCTCCGGATCCGCAGCGCCGAGCGCGCCTATCGCCGCGGGGCGGAGGCCCTCGATGCGCTGAAGCGCGCGCGGGATCCGCTGCGGGATCCGGTCGAGCAGATCGGTGTCCTGATCGCCGAGGTGGCCGGCGTCGCACAGGCGACCGGGCGGCTCGCGGGCGAGCGGGGCGGGTCCGACGCAGGGGCCGGGGCCGCGTCGCGGGTGCCGGCCTTCCTGACGGCCGAGTCGGTCGGCGCGGAGAGCGCGGCGGTCGAAGCCCGGGTCGGCGAGCTCGCCGAACGATTCACGACGGCGGCCGCCCGCGCCGATGCCGGGCGCGCGGGACCGGCGACCTCGCCGCAGGCGGGAGCTGCGGATGCGGGCCCTCCGGCGATTTCCGAGGCCCTGCGCGAGGCGCTCGAAGGGGCGGCGCCCCGGATCCGGGACGCGCATGCGGCGATGGGCCGCGCGACCGGCGCGCTCGCGACGCGCGCGCTCGAGCCCGCGCTCGCCGCCGAAGACGATGCCGCGACGTCGCTTCGCGCGGCGCAGGAGCTCTTCTTCGACCTGCGCGAGCTGCTCGCGGTCAGCCACGAGACCGAGGCCCGCATTGCCGCCCTCGCGAACGCCGACGACCCGAGCGTCCTCGCGCAGCGCGCCGAGATCGCGGGGGCGTTCGCCGCCGAGCAAGCCCGCAATCGCGCGCGGGCGACCCGCCTCGAGGCGCTCCTCGCGAACGAGCGCGAGGCCGAGCAGCAGGCGCTCGCGACACCGGACCCCTCGGCGCCCGCCGATCCCGACGCACCGCCGCCGGATCCGGCGGCCCTCGAAGCCCTGGCCCAGCGTTTCGAGCGCGCGGCCGCGCTCCTCGACGAGGCGTCGCGGGCGATGGACGAAGCCGAAGCCGGATTCGGGCCGGCCGCCGCCGCGCCGCGGCGCGCCGATTGGCCCCGGATCGGACCCGCTGCCGCCCGTGCGACGGCCCGCCTCGATGCGCTTCGGATGCTCTTCTCGACGCTCGTCGAGCAGCTGCAGCGTCTCGCGCGCGATCAGGTGGACCTCGCCGATCGGACGGGGGATGCGATTGCCCTCTCGGCGGCAGAGAAGTCGACGGAGCCACGGGGGCCGGAGACCCGCGCGCGCGTCACCGCCGTCGACGGCGAGCAGAAGACGCTCGAGGCCCGCGCCGGCGCCATCGCGGATGCGCTCGTCGCCGAGTCCGAGCAGGCCGCGGCTTCGCCCGACGCCGGGGCCTCGCCCAGCTCGCCCGATGCACCCGGCGCTGCACCCGACGCGAAGACCCTGCGTCGTGCCGCCGACCACGTCGCGACCGCGCAGCTCGCGATGCAGGAGGCGAGCGAGACCTTCTCCGACGAGAGCCGCCCCCTCCCGCCGGCGCGCGAGGCGCAGGCCGTCGCCGTCGAAGAGCTTCGCAAGGCCCTCGAGCTCCTCGTGCCGCCGAAGCCGGAGAAGCCCGAAGAGCCGCCGCCGCAGGAGCCTCAGTCCGAGCCCGAGTCGGGCGAAGACGAGAGCGACGGCGAAGATCAGGCGCCGCCCGAGCCCCGGGCCGGAGAGGACGAAGCGCCGTCTGCGAGCGAAGATCAGGGCGGCCCGCCCGGCGAGAGCCAGGATCCCGCGCAGCTGCTCCAGGGCGTCCGGGATCGGGAGGCCGAGCGGCGCGAGACCAACGAGAACAGGGCGCGGGATCGTCGTCGGTCGGCGCCGGTGGAGAAGGATTGGTGAGGCGGGGAATCCCCGAAGCCGCGTTCGTGCGTGCGCTCGCGCTCCTCCTGGCGTCGACGGCGCTCCTGCTGGCCTCGGCAAGGCCGGTCGCCGCGCAGGACGCCCGCGTCGAGGTCGATCCCGCTCCCTACCATCGGGGTCAACCGATCGCGCTCCAGATCGTGGCGACCCAGTTCGAGGAAGAGCCGACGCCGGAGGTCGAGTTCGATCCGCAGGAGGGGCTGTCGATCCGCTTCCTCGGCGTCTCGCCGAGCACGTCGACCTCGATCACGATCATCAACGGCCAGATGAGCCGCGTCCACGAGGTGAGCTTCGTCTATCGCTACGAGCTCTCCAGCGCGCGCGTCGGTCGCGTCGAGGTCCCCGAGTTCCGGGTGCGCCAGGGCGCGACGCTGCGCCGGACCCGGCCCTTCGCGCTCGAGATCGCTGCCGTGCCGACCAGCGAGGAGTTCGGGATCGCCGTCGTGCTGCCGCCGGGGCCGATCTTCGTCGGCCAGAAGGTCCCGGTCGAGATCGAGCTCCGGATCGACGAGGCCGTGCTCCAGGACTATCTGAACTATCGCGTCCAGGTGCCGCTCTTCGACGCGCCCGGCCTGCGCTTCCTCGACACGAGCCCGGTCCGCTCGAACACGCAGCTCGAGATCACGACGGCGACCGGTGTGATCCGCCTGCCGGCGGTGTCGGAGGAGCGGAACATCGGCGGGCGTTCGAACCTCGTGCTCCGGGCGGAGCGGACGCTCGTCGCCCAGAAGCCCGGCCTGATCCGGGCCGACGCGCCGACGGTGACGATCGAGCGGGGCACCGGCTTCCGCCGCGACCTCTTCGGTCAGCGCCAGGCGACCGGGGCGCGGCGATCGGTGTCTGCCGGGCGGGCGATCCGACTCGAGGTCGCCGAGGTGCCCGCGGCGGGGCGACCGGCGAGCTTCGCCGGAGCGGTCGGATCGGGCTTCAGCCTCGAGGTCGAGGCCGACCGCAGCGTCGTGCAGCTCGGTGAGCCGATCGCCTTGACCTTCCATCTTCGGGGCCAGGGCGATCTCTCGTCGGCCGGGCTCCCGCCGCTCTCGGCCGAGGGGCTCTTCGATCCTGCGCTCTTCCGCTTGCCCGAGGAGGCGCCGGCGGGCCTGGTCGACGAGGACGGCAAGCATTTCGAGGTGACGCTGCGCGTGCTCGATGCCGGGGTGCGCGAGATTCCGGCGCTCGCCTACTCCTGGTTCGATGCGGAGA
>JBIPOQ010000444.1:0-3576 GCA_044379055.1 Myxococcota bacterium | reverse complement strand
CGGTCCCGCGGGTCTCCGCCGGGCCCGACCCGACGAAAGGAAAGACATGCCCTTCCCGCTCCGCCTCCTCGCCGCCCTGCCGGGCGCCCTCTTCAGTCTGATCGCGATCCAGTGGATCCTCTCGCCGGCGGACGCGGCGCAGAGCCTCGATCTGCCGCTCCTCTCGGGGGCCGCCCGCAGCACGCAGATCGGGGATACCGGCGCCTTCTTCCTGGGGATCGGGGCCTGCTTCCTCCTGGGCGCCGTCCGACTCGAGCGGCAATGGTTCCAGGCGGCAGCGCTTCTGGTCGGCGGGGCGGCCTTCTACCGCGTCGTGGCGTGGGCGATGCACGAGGCGCCCTTCACGACGGACAAGATCGGCATCGAGCTCTTCACCCTCGCGATCGCGGCCTTCGCCGCCTCCCGCTGCCGCGGCGGGCGATGAGGAGAACGACGGGTTAGGCTTCGGCATCCCATCGGGCTCCGGGACGACCGGGGCGATCGGGAGGGCGTCGGAGGACGCCAGAGAACGTCGGAGGATCCCATGCAGACCGTGCTCGCCAGCATCGTGCTCATCGGCATCGTGATGGCCGCCATGGCGGTCGGCGTGATCTTCTCGAATCGACGTCTGCGCGGCTCCTGCGGCCGTGAGTGCCCGTGCACCGAAGAGACCCGGCGCGATTGCGCGCTGGCCGCCGCGGGCGAAAACGCTGCGGACTGAGCCTTCCGGCAACAAGCCGTCCGGTCGGATCCCGTCGGCTCCCGCATGCCGCTCGAATTGCGCAGAGGCCCGACGCGCCTAAGGCGCCGACTGGGCGAGATGGGCCTCCCAGCCCGAGCTGCTCACCGTTCGGCCCGAGGCATCGAAGACATAGGCTTCGAGCCCCGCCTGCTCGACGAGGCGGATCGTCGAACGCTGGGCGCCGAGGACGAGAAGCCCCGTGCTCCAGCCGTCGGCGCGGGTCGCGCGATCGGCGATCACGACGGCCTCGACGGTGCCTTCGACGGTGCTCCCGGTCCGCGGATCGATGATGTGGGACACCGTCTGACCCGCGATCTCGCTGACGCTCCCGAGACTCGAGCTGACCGAGACCGCCCGATCCCGCAGTCGCAGGGTCGCGAGCTCGCCGCCCGACGGATCGCTCGACTTCACGGCGAGGATCCAGCCCTTTCCGTCCGGATCGCCAATCGCGAGCGTGCTGCTCTGACCAAAGCTGAGCAGCGCCGCGGCGTCCGGGAGGACGCGCGCGAGGGCGGCGCCGACATGATCGAGGGCAGCGCCCTTCGCGACCGCATCCAGATCGATTCTAACGGGTCGCACGGCGACCTCGAGCCGTCCGTTGCCCGGCAGTCGGAGCCGGTCGCTGCCGACGCGACCTTTCGCCCGACGCAGCTGGTCGAGCACGGGCCATTTCCCCTGCTCCGCGGCGCGTTGCCAGACCTCGACGAGCGGACCGACCGTGACGTCGAAGGCACCTCCTGTCGCCCGCCAGACGCCGACGGACTCGACGAGCACCGCTTCGAGCTCGGCCCCGACCTCGACGCCGGGGTCGTGCGGCGCCGGCTCGGCGAGCCGCCGATTCACGCGCGAGAGCTGAGAGGCTTCGTCGTGTCGCGAATAGATCGCCTCGAGCCGTGCGAGCTCGACCTTCGCCCAGGCGAGCCAGGTCTTCGCCACGGGGATCTCGCTCTCGCGCAACCGGAGATCCGCTTCGAAGAAGGTCCCCATCGCGAGCCAGCCGTCGGAGAATGCGACGCGGGCGTCCGGATCGACCGGCTCGCTCGCATCGCCCGCGCAGCCTCCGACGAGTCCGGTGGCGAGCCCGACGACGAGCCCGAAAAAGAGCCGTACCGAGGAGGCTGCGATCGGCCGCGACGCCGGGCGCCGGGTCAATCCCATGCGTCGTCGTCCTCGCCGTCGTCGCCCGCTCCGCTGTAGTTCGCCGCCTGGTTGCCCGCGAAGACGGACCAGAGCGCGATGGCGACCAGGGCGGCGAGGCTCCCCTGCAGCAGCAGCAGGCCGGCGATCTTCGTCCAGGCGAAGCCCGCGCCGCCGTAGCGGACGAGCCAGCCCGACCCCTCGGAGACGAAGGCCGAGACGAAGGGCACGACGATCAGCGCGATCTTCCAGGTCGGGCGGACCGGCACGAAGAGCGCGAGATGGGTCAGGACCATCATCAACATGCCCATCGCGAAGAGATGGAAATGCGCCAGCTCGACCATGCCGCGGTAGCTGCGCGGGGCCCGGAACTCCGCCTCGTTGCCGAGGTAGTGCTCGACGACCGACGCCGTCGTCAGGTCCATCGCGTCGAAGTAGAGCATCCAGTTCGTGGCCCAGAGCAGGATCACGAAGAAGCAGTAGAGCACGACCACGACCTGGAGCAGGCGGTTGTGATCCCATTCGCCGGTGACCGTGAAACGCACTTCGGATTCCTACCCGGGGTCGCGTCGGGGCTCGCCGGAGGCGACGAGGGACGGGCGACCGCGACGCGGAGTCTAGGACGCCTCGCCGCTTCCGTAAGCGGGGCGCAGCAGGACCTCCCAGTAGGCGAGCATCCGGCGCACACCATCGACCGCGGCCTGCGCCGAGAGCGTCGCCCCGACCACGCCGTGGATCTCACGGCCGAGGCGCAGGCCGTCGTCTCGCCGCTTACCGACGAACTGCGCGTACCAGGCATCGGTCGGCAGGTAGTCCAGGGGCTCGTGGAAGGCGATGATCCGAACGCTTCGCACGCGGCCCTCGGGCGTGAGGACGATCAGCATCGCCTCGGGCTGGGTCCGGACGACGTGGACGGCGATCTCGGCGAAACCCAGGATCTTCTCGCCCTGGTAGGCGACGTGGATCACGACGACCTTGGCATCGACGCTGCGACCGCTCAGGGCCTCGATCTGCTCGACCTGCTCGGCGCGCAGCAGCAAAGTCTGGCGATCGATGCGCGACGCGTCGGGAAAGGCCTCGGCGAGCGCCTGATTCTGGCTCGCGAAGACCTTGGCCTCGGCGACCCGCGCGAGACCGGGCGCGAGCAGCAGGACGACCTGCAGCGCTGCGAGGCATGCGGCGAGGCCCGCCGAGAGGCCCGCGGATCTCCCCGCGATCCTCTCCAGCCGGAAGCGACGGCCGGGGGAGCCCCGATCTCTTCTTGCGGTGCGCACGAATGCTCCCCGTCCTTCGAACGGATTCGACCCGATCAGAAGACGTAGCCTACCAGACCCTGGACCTCGTCGGCGCGTTGACGCGCGCCGGAGCTCGTCGTGCGAGCGAGCTCGAAATGGCGGTAGTCGAGCTTGAAGACGATCTGCGGAATCGGCTTGAACTGGACGCCCGCGACGTAGAGGTCGATGTCCTTCGTCCGGTCGCGATCGAAGCCGAGATCCGAAACCTCGCGCTGGGTGTCGTACCGCTCGAAGCGGAAGAAGGGCTCGATCGAGGCGCGCGTCGACGCCATGAAGAGCGGCAGGACGTCGTAGGCAGCCTCGAGATACCAACCGCGCATGTGGCTCGCGATCGCCTCGGTCGGCCCCTTGTCGAGGACGCGCGAGAGGCGTCCCGCCTCGTCCAGGAACGCCTCGGTCCAGAGCCCGCGCAGGCTCGCGCCG
>JBIPOQ010000285.1:0-5210 GCA_044379055.1 Myxococcota bacterium | reverse complement strand
CGCCGCAGCCGACCGGGCAGACGCAGGGCCGCGATCGGCAGTCGGAGCGAGGCGCTCGCCCGCTGGCTGCGCGAAGCCCCCGTCCGAGCGGCGTCGCTCCTCGACGAAAAGAAGCTCGCCTCCGCGTCGTCCGTCGCCGCGAAGGGCAGCGCATCCAGAGCGCGGCGGAAAGCGGAGACGTTCGTCGCCCCGCGGCCGTAGAAGAGCGCCGTGAACTGCTCGTCGATGCGCTCGGGGATCACGAGCTCGCCGGCCGGCAGGAGCCCCATCTCGCAGTAGGCGAGCCGGAAGCCGAGCTCGCCGCCCTCGTCCCAGAACGACCAGGACAGCGGCGTCTGGACGCCGACGATCGACTCGGCCGTGTTGACCCGCGACCAGTCGACGTCGGGACCGCACGCCTGATGGAGCACACTCGTCGGCTCGCCCGACGGATCGGTCTGCGGATTCGACAATCGACCCGGCTCCTTCTCCACGGCGTCGATTCCGGACGTGTCCCGGGGCCCGGCCGCGTGTGCCATTCTCTCGAATCGCGGGCGCCGGGGCCAGACGGGCCAGGCCGCGCGGATCCGGAGCGAATCCGGCACGCCGGACACGAAAGAAGGAGAGAGCGATGCAGACGTTGGGTCGGGGATTCGGTCCGGTGGTCCAGGTGGCCTATCTCGTGCCCGACATCGACGTCGCGATGGAGCACTGGCTCCGACATACGGGTCTCGGCCCCTGGACGAACTTCCGCAACATCGAGCTCGCGACCCGCTTCGACGATCGGGACTTCACGCTCCAGATCCACGAGGCCCTCGCCTATCAGGGCAACCTGCAGATCCAGCTCGTCCAGTCGCTGAACGCGCCCGACGTCCCGACGCCGTACAGCGACTGGATCCGCGCCGGCCGCTACGGCGTCCACCACGTCGCCCATTTCAGCGACGACGTCGCAGCGGACGTCGAGCGCGCGCGCAAGCAGGGCTTCGAGCGCGTCTGCTCGATGAAGGACAAGGGCGGCTTCCGCTATTTCTATCTGCAGTCGACGGCGATGCCCGAGGTCTGGATCGAGTTCCTCGAGTCCTCGCCCATGCTGCGCGAGATCTTCGCGAACGGCATCGCCGAGGCGGCGCGCTGGGACGGATCGGATCCGATCCGGCGGATCGAATACCGGGATCTCTGAGGCGCAGAAGGCTCGAAGGAGGCCGGCCCGCTTCAGCCGCCGTCCGATTCGAGCTTCAACAGCCCCGGCTGGTAGTCGGCCGGCGCTTCGTAGCCCATCAGCTGGAGCACCGTCGCGGCGAGGTTCGCGAGGCCGGGCTGCGCGACGCGCGGATCGAGGGCGAGCTTCGCGCCGGGGGCGTAGACGTGGAGCGGGACGGGATTCAGCGTGTGGCTCGTCTTCGGCTTGAAGCCGCCGCGCGCCGCCGCGACGGGCTTTCCGGTCTTCGCGTCGAGCTCGAACATGCAGTCGGCGTTGCCGTGGTCGGCGGTGACGACGAGAGCGCCCTTCAACGCCTCGATGACGGGCAGCAGGCGCGCGAGCTGGAGATCGACGGCCTCGACGGCGAGGATCGCGGCGGTCGCGTGGCCGGTATGGCCGACCATGTCGCCGTTGGCGTAGTTGACGCGGGCGTGGCGATAGCGGCCGGTCATCAGCTCGTCGATCAGGCGGTCGGTGATCTCGGCGGCCTTCATCCAGGGGCGCTCTTCGAAGGGACGCAGGTCCGACGGAATCTCGACGTAGGTCTCGACGGCTTCGTCGAAATGGCCGCTGCGGTTGCCGTTCCAGAAATACGTGACGTGGCCGTATTTCTGGGTCTCGGAGATCGCGAGCTGCGGAAGACTCGCACGGGCGAGGTATTCGCCGAGCGTGCGCTCGATCGCAGGCGGTGAGACGAGGTAGAGCGCGGGGCGCTTGAGATCGCCGTCGTATTCCATCATCCCGGCGAACAGCAGATCGGGACGCGGGCCCCGGTCGAAATGCCCGAACGCATCGGCCTCGAAGGCCTCAGCGATCTCGACGGCGCGGTCGCCGCGGAAGTTGAAGAGGACGACCGCGTCCCCGTCCCGCATCGCGCCGATCGGCGCGCCGTCGCGATCGACGACGACGAATTGCGGCAGCTGCTGATCGCCGATCCCCGGCTTTTCGTCGCGGAAGGTCCCGATCGCCGCGCGACAGGCGGAAAATCCGCGCGCCTTGCCGAGCACGTGGGTCTGCCAGCCCCGCTCGACCATCGCCCAGTCGGCGCCATAGCGATCCATGGTCGTCGTCATGCGCCCGCCGCCGGAGGCGATCCGATAGTCGCGGCGCGGCCTGCCCGAGATCGTCTCGAGGAGCTCCTCGAGGGCGTCGACGTAGTCGAGGGCGCTCGTCTCGGCGACGTCGCGGCCGTCGAGGAGGACGTGGACGCGGACTTGCTCGATCGCTTCGTGGTCCGCGCGGCGGAGGAGGGCGAAAAGATGGTCGATGTGGCTGTGGACGTTGCCGTCGGAGAGCAGCCCGAGCAGATGGAGCGTCGAGCCCCGCGTTCGGACGCGTTCGGTCACCGCTTGCCAGGTCTTCGCCTTCTCGCCCTCGAAGATCGAGCCGTCCGCGATCGCCCGCGCGACGAGCTTCGCGCCCTGGTCGAAGATCCGGCCGGCGCCGATCGCGTTGTGGCCGACTTCGCTGTTGCCCATGTCGTCGTCGGAGGGCATGCCGACGGCCCGGCCATGAGCGAGCAGCTGGCCCGTCGGGACCTCGCGCGCCAGGCGATCGAGGGTCGGGGTCCGCGCCAGCCAGACGGCGTCGCTCTCGTCCCGTCGTCCGATGCCGACACCATCCATCACACAGACGACGACCGGCCCCGGCATCCCCGGGAACTGGCTCTGACGACGCAGCGTCCATTCACTCATTTGCCCGTGATCCCCCAACCCGAACGGCCTGCCGACGACAGGGCGCGGCCGATGATAGACTCGCTGCAGGCTCCGCCCAAGAAAGTCCGCAGGTCCGTGTCCCGCAAGCTTCCCCTCCTCCTTCTTCTGCCCCTGATCGCGACGGGTTGCCTCGCCGAGCGAGGCCTCGAGGGCCCCGCCGCGCCGACGCGGACCGTCCTGGAGACGACGGACGCGACCGCGGCCGCGCCGGACGAAACCGTCGCGGGCGCGACGACCTCCTCGGATGAGAAGGACGCCGACTCGCCGGCACCGACTCCGGCGCCGAAGACCGAGGCTCCGCACGCCGCCGGGACCGAGACGGCGACCGGCGACGAGGCCGCGTCCGGCCCGACGGCTTCGCCCGAGGCAGAGCCGGAGGCGAGCGGCGCGACCGGCGAGGCCGGGGCCGAAGGCGAAGGCGAAGGCAAGGACGCGGGCGAGAAGACCGGAGACGAGAAGAAGGCGGAAGAAGAGCCCAAGGATCCGGGGAAGATCGTCCTCGATACCGAGTACGACGATCGCCGCGTCGGGGACGACCAGACCGACGCGGTCCAGGCCGAGATGGGCCTCGTGACCGACGAAGCGCTCAATCGCTATGTCCAGAGCGTCGCGATCCGGCTGCTCCGCTACGCGCCTCCGCGTCCCTTCGAATACGAGTTCAAGATCGTCGATCAGACCGTGCCGAACGCCTTCGCCCTGCCCGGCGGCAAGATCTACGTCTCCCGGGGCCTGCTCGCGCTCGTCGGCTCCGAGGACGAGCTCGCCGGCGTGCTGGGCCACGAGATCACCCACGCCGCCGAGCGCCACGCCGCAGCGCGGATCGAGATCTCGCGGCGCATCAATCCGCTCGTCATGGGCTGGATGCGCGCGGCGCAGATCGCGGCCTACGGCCGGGACCAGGAGCGGGACGCGGATCGGGGCGGGCAGCTCCTCTGCGCGAAGGCGGGCTACGACCCCGGCGGCATCGCGACCTTCCTGCGCAAGCTCGACGCGCTCGAACGCTACGAAATCGGCTGGTCGCGGCTCCCCTTCTTCCTCGCGACCCATCCGACGAGCCCCGAGCGCTCCGCTCTCGCCTCGGACCGGGCTGCCTCCCTGGAATGGACCCGCCAGCCGGCGATCGCCGAAAACCGGTCGTTCGGTTACCTGAGCGTCGTCGACGGGCTGATCCTGGGCGACGACCCCGCCGGCGGTCTCTTCGACGGGCCGAGCTTCGTCCATCCCGAGATGCGCTTCTCGCTGCGTTTTCCGGAGGGCTGGGAGACGATGAATACCCAGCAGGCGGTGGCCGCGATCTCGCCGGACAACGACGCGCAGGCGACGCTCGAGCTCGCGGGGCCCGGCGAGGACGTCGACGCGGTCGTCGAAGAGTTCCTCGAGAAGGAAGCGCCCGAGCTGCGGGTCCGCATCGACACCCGGCGCAAGATCACGCTCGGCAAGCTCCCCGCCGTGCGCCTCGAAGGGCGCGGCGTCGAGCAGGTCATGACCCAGATCGGACCCCAGCAGATCGGGGTCTACATGCAGATGACCTTCGTCGCCTACGACGGCGTCGTCTATCGCCTCACGCTGACGAGCATCGCCGGCTCCGCCTCGAAGTACCGTGGCCGCGCGACCGCCTTCGCGATGAGCTTCCGCCCCCTCGACGAGGAGGCGGCCCACTCGCTCGAGGTCACGCGTCTGCGAATCGCCCGCGCGCTCGAGCACGAGACGCTCGCCGGGCTCTCCGCGCGGACGCGCAACGATCTCGAGCTCGGCTACACCGGCGTCCTGAACGGCATCTTCGCGTCGACCGAGCTCGCCCGGGGCGCCCCCATCAAGATCGGGATCGCCGAGCCCTATCTTCCGAAGCCGCGCGAGAAGAAGAAGGACGAGGCGAAGAAGCCGGCTTCCCCTCCCGCGCCGGAGAAGAGCGCGCCGAAGCCGGACGCCCCGAGCCCCGCCTGGTAGTCGCGATGCCGAGCGAAGCCCCGCGCGTCGGCCCCGGCCGGACGCCGCGGCGCGCGAGCCGCTCGAGGACGCGCACGAGGCGCGGATTCGTCTCGACGATGCGCCGGAAGCGCCGTTCGCCGAGCACGATCATCCAGGCCCTGCCCCGCGCGACCACGTCCCAGGGCGACGGCTTGCCCGCGAGCAGCCAGTCCCCGCCGAAGACATCCCCCAATTCGAGGCGGCCGAGCTCCTTGCCCCGTTCGGGATCGATGCGCGCGAGCGAGCCCGCGAGCACGACGAAGAGACCCTCCGGCGGCTGGCCCCCGGTCACGATGCGCGTGCCGTCCTTCACCTCGAGCAGCCGGAACTGACGGGCCACGGCCTCG
>JBIPOQ010000284.1:0-5215 GCA_044379055.1 Myxococcota bacterium | reverse complement strand
ACGGCGAGCAGCTCGCGGGCCCCGGCGCGGACCCGCCAGACGTCGGCGCCTCGCCAGGTCTCGAAGAGCGCACGGGCAAAGCCCTTCGGGTCGGGAAATTCGACGGTGCTGTCGGTCGCCTGGAAGACCTGACGCACGCGCTCGAGCCACCAGGCGAGCTCCGCCGCCTCGCGCTCCGCCCGGCTCGCCCCGCTGACCCCGGCGCCGGCCAGCGGCGGCGAGCCGCGCAGGACCCGGACGAACGCATCGTCGAGGCGCCAGGCCGGCAGCTTGATGCCCTGCGCGAGGGCCGCGCGGGCGTAGACGGTGCCCACGCTCTCCCGCGGCTCGATCAGCGTCCCCGTCGCATCGAAGCAGACTGCGCGGATCGTCATGCCGGCGGCGCTTCCGGCTTGTCCGCCACCGCGACGAAGCTCGCGGGCAGATCCCGCTTCGCATCCGGCGCCTCGCGCTGCACGCGCACGTCGACGAAGCCCGCGCGTTCGAGCCACTCCGTGACGAGCGCGGGGTCGAAGCCGAGCCAGAGCAGGCCGAGCTCCTGGCCCATCCAGGTGTGGTCGTGGACGAGGAAATCGACCAGCACGACGCGTCCGCCGGGCCGCACGATCCGGGCCATCTCGCGCACCGCCCGCTCGGGCTCCTCGAGCGAGTGGAGCACCATGTGGGCGAAGGCGGCGTCGACGCTGGCGTCGGCGAGGGGAAGGGCGTGGGCATCGCCGGCCTCGAACTCGACGCGACCGCGCAGCCCGTTCGACTCGAGGGCCCATTTCTGGCGCGCGGCCTCGAGCATCGCTTCGGAGCGGTCGATGCCGACGACGTCGAGTCCCTGGCGCGCGAGCTCGAGGGCGAGCACGCCGGTCCCGGTCCCGATGTCCGCGACGCGAAGCGGCGGGCGGACCAGCGCCATGATCGCCCGGGCCCGGAGCAGGTCGTCGCCGAACACGCGGCGCAGCGCGTCCCAGTCGGGGCCGACCTCTTCGAAGAAGTCGCGCCCGGAGCGGGCGCTGCGGGCGGCGAGGGCACGACGCAGAAGCGCGTCGTCGCGGTCGGCGGTCGGATCGCCCACGAGACCGGCACGGGCGAGGTTCCACGCATCGCGCCAGGGGCCCGACTCCGGGAGGCTCGAGTGATAGGCGACGTAGGTGCCCTTGCGGCGGTCGATGAGCAGGCCCGCCTCGCGCAGGATCGCGAGGTGTCGCGACACGCGCGACTGCGCCATGCCGAGGATCGCCATCAGCTCGCCGACGAGGAGCTCCTGCTGCTCGAGCAGCCGCAGGATCCGGATCCGCGTCGGATCCGCGAGGGTCTTGAAGACCTTCTGGAGCTGCTCCGAGGCGCTCGTCGTCATCGTCGCGTCCGCGCCGCGCGGCTTCGGGCGCTCATCGGGGGCTCCGAGCCGTGAGCTGGGGGAGGGCGGCGGTCCCGCCGATCTGGAGCGCGGCGCGGCCGTCGGGTCCGATCGGCAGGCGGGCGGCCTGGGCCAGGGCGAGCAGCTCGGCATCGAGGATCTCGAGATTCGCCTGCAGCGCGAGGGGCGGCGGCTGGCTGCGGTGGACGAGGCCGATCTCGCCGTCGAGGGTCCCGCGGACCTGGTCGCCTTCGAGCTTCACGGACTCGATCCGCGTCGCGCCGTTCTCGAGGATCGAGAGCACACCGGTCGCGCGGCTGAAGAGCAGGGGCTTCGGGATCAGGGCGGCCTCGATCCGCAGCGACGGCGAGTCGAATTCGATCCGGCCGCGCAGCGTGCCGCCCGGGTCGAGGGCGACGTCCGCGACGGCGCCGAGCTCGCCGGCGACGCGCACGCCCGCGGCCTCGAGCCGCAGCGGCAGCCGCTCGATCGCGACGCGCTCGACGCGGCCGTCGAAGGCCGGGGCGTCGCCGAGGACGAGCACGCCGTCGACTACGCCGAGACCGCTGTCTGCGTAGATCCGCAGTCGCGGCTTGCCGCCGAGCCACGAGGTCGAGAAGCGCGGCGCGACCTCGAGCGCGACGACCCGAAGCTGCTGGACCGAGGGATGCTCGATCGTGACGTCCCGGGCCCGCAGCACCGGTCCCCGCGCCGTCCAGGCCGGACCGAGCGCTCCGAACGCGATGCGCGCCCCGCTCGCGGCCCCGATCTCGAAGGCGAGCCGTCGGGCCACCGCATCCCAGGGAAAGAGCAGCGCGATGAACCCGATCGTCAACAGCAGGGCGAGCGGAATCGCCGCGTAGAGCGGGATCCGCCCCGGGGCGGCCGCCGGCCTGACGAGTCGGGATTGGGGCACGCGTCTACTCTACCGGACCCTTCTCATGCGAGCGGCTTGAAGCCCGAGACCGAGAAGGTGACGTCGATCAGCTCCGCGGCCTCGCCGGTCGAGGTGAGTCCGGATCGACGCTTGATGCGGAGACTCTTGATCGAGAGCGGCTGGTCCGCGGTCTCGATGCTGGCGAGATAGCCGATGGCCTGCTGCAGCGTCACGTTCTTGAGGCTGACCTCGACCTTCGTCTCCTCGTAGCGGGCGCTCTCGCCCGACTGACGCTTCTCCATCGACGTCGGCTTGACCCCGGCCCGGGCCGCGAGCGCCTCGAGCAGGGTCAGGAGGTTCTGGCCCTCGCCCCCGTTCTGGATCCGCCCCTCGACCTGCACGAGCCGCGCGCTCAGGTCGTCCCACTCGCGCTTCATGCGCTGCATCTGGGCGAGCTGCTGCGCCGCGTCCTCGGCGGAGGACTGCGAGCTCTCGATCGCCCCGCGGATCGGCAGCACGATGCCGAGCAGGAGGACGACGACGGCGAGGGCACCGCCGGCCGCGCCGACGAGGAGGCGCTCGCGGGGCGCGAGCCCGTCCCAGAGCGCCTGGATGCGTCCGAGAATCTCGCTCATGCGTCCTCCGCATCCGCGGCGGCTTCATCGACCACGAGCGGGATGCTCACGTCGAAGCTGACGCCACCGGTCTTGCTATCGGTTCGGACCGAGCCGGCGACCTTCGCTCCCTGGAACGCAGCATTCCCGGAGAGCACCGCCGTCAGGCGATCCGCGGCCTCGTAGCCCCCGGCCGCGACGTCGAGGCGGATCTGGTTGCGGTCGATCGTGACCTCGTTGACGCGGACCTCGAGGTCCTTCGGGATCGTGCGCGAGAGCTCGGCGAGCAGCTGCAGGGCCGAGCGATCGTCGCTGTAGAGGCCGAGGAAATCGGCGCGCTCCCGGGCCGAACGCAGCTCGCCGCCGAAGGCATTCGCGGGCTCGTCGGGCACCGGCTGTTGGTTGGGGAAGGCTTCGCTGAAGAGCGCAGCCATGGCGGTCTCGTGGCGCGTCACCCGGCGGTGCTGGAGGGCGATCGTCGTCACCGTGTGGACCACGAGCAGGCCGGCCAGCAGCGCCGCGAGCAGCACCGTCGGGCGCAGCTCGCGCCCGAAGTAGGCGGCGAGATCCTGGCGGAACGCGAGCTCGCCCTGGCGGAAGTTCATCTTCGTGACGGGCTCGCCGGCGAGCCGCCGGGCGAGGGCGAGGGCCGGGGCGAAGAGCAGCGGGTCGACGCCCTCGACGAGCTTCGCATGGGGCGCGTCGGCGGGCATGCGCAGGCGGTGGGTCGGGAGGCCTGTGCGCTTCGCGAGGAATTCGTCGAGGCGGTCGAGGTGGGCGCTGCCGCCGAAGAGGGTGATCCGGGCGTCGCGGATCACCGGACCCGCGCCCTGTCCGGTCTCGGCGGCCTCGAGGGCGCGCACCGCCTCGCGAGCGATCCGGTCGACGATCGCGGTGACGCCCGGCGAGCCCGGGCTGCCCCCGCGGCCGAGGGCGCCGCCCTCGCATTTGCGCTGCTCGGCGTCTTCGAGCGAGAGGCCGGTCTCGGCCGCGATCGCCTCGGTCATCGCGCGCCCGGCGACGGGGATGCTATGCGCGAGCAGCGGTCGGCCGTCGGCGAGGGCGCAGAAGGTCGTCTTCTCGTGGCCGATGTCGACGAGCAGATGGGTGCCCTCGAGTCGGAAGACCGGAGCGAGGTTCGCGAGCACGAGGCCCTCGGCCTCGATCACGTGGGGATCGCAGCCCCCTTCCTGGAAGCGCGCGAGGGTCTCCGCGACGTGGCTCCGCTTGGCGAGGGTCGCCGAGACGACGGCATGGTTCTTCTCCGAGCGGATCGAGTTCCAGTCGACGTAGATGTCGTCGAGGCGGAAGGGGGTCTCGGCCTCGATCTCGAAGGGGATCGCCTGGGCGAGGCGACGGGCGTCGGTGAACGGGAACTCGAGGCGCCGGGTCGAGAGCTGGCGAGCGGGCAGCGCGGTGGCGACGTGGCCGATCGGGAGCTTGTGCATCGCGACGAAGCGCTGCAGGTGTTCGGCGAGGGGGGTCGCGGCGTCGATCCGCGGGTGGACCCGGAACTGGCCCGGCTCGAGGCTCCGGGGCGAGACGCGCAGCTCCACCGCCTTGAGCGTGTGGCTCCCCGCGTCGAGACCGAGCACGCTTCGCTCGAAGATCGCCATGCCTTGAAGGACTCCCCCGATGACCCTTCGGTCGTTTCGTCCGTTGGGGGCGTGAGCCTGTGGGCCCCGCCCCGATTATTGCGCGTCGCTTCCCCGCAGGCGGCGCCAGGATAGCAGCAGCGGCCCCTCTGATGACCGGGTATCGATGATCGCCTCGTGGCGCCGGACCAGATTGGCGACCCGGGCCTCCGCCACGACGCGGAAGACCGTCGGCTTCGCCGGGATCTCGACCGGCGGAAAGATCGATCCCTCGGCCAGCGCGCCGTCCGCCACCTCGTTCATCGGAACACAGCGCTTGGGATCACCGCCGCTCTCGCCGCACAGGATCTTGCCCTGGCCCCGGAGGTTCCAGATTGCGCGCACCGCCTTCTCCCCGATCAGCCGGCGATCCCCGTCGACCCCCGCGTAGACGAGAGAGAGCACCCAGGGCGCCGCGCGGTTCAGGTTGATGCCCTCGCGGCCCGCGATCGGGTGGACCGTGATCGACTCGCGGAGGGCATCGAGCAGGCGACCGTCGACCCCCTCGACGAGGCCGATCTCCTCGAAGGAGAGGAAGGGGCCGTTCGCCGGTCGGTACGCGGGGTCCTGGTCCCGGTAGTAGGCGTCCTCGTCCCGGCCGTCCCGGGCGGTCTCGTCCGCGTCCATCCAGTCGATCAGATTGCGGGCGATCGCCGTCGTGTCGTAGCGCTTCTCTTCGCGGGTCCCCGGCATGCCTTCGACGATGTAGTCGAGGACGGCGATCAGGTACTGCTCGGCGTCG
>JBIPOQ010000283.1:0-5249 GCA_044379055.1 Myxococcota bacterium | reverse complement strand
GAGGGCGGTCCCGGGGCCGACGAGCGAGCGCACGTCCGACTCGAGGTGGGCTGCGAAGCGCAGGCCGAGCAGTGCGCCGAGGGCCGAGCTCCCGATCGTCTGGGCGACCGAGCGTGCGAAGCCCGGCAGCGAGCTCGCGACGCCGAGATGGCGCGGCTCGACCGCGTTCTGGAGAGAGGCGATCAGGACCGGATTGAGCGGCCCGCTCCCGACGCCGAGCAGGAACGAGTAGCCCCAGAAGACGGCGCGCGGCGTGTCGGGCCCCGCGGTCGACAGCAGGACGAGCCCCACCGCGTAGACGGCGAGGCCCGTCAGCGCATAACGTCGATAGCGCTGGGTCACCGCGGCGAGACGACCGAAGACGATGCCCGAGAGCAGCAGGCCGAGGGTCAGCGGCATCAGCCCGAGGCCCGCCTCGACGGCGCCGTTCCCGCGCACGACGAGACCGAAGAGCGGAACGAGAAAGGTGATCGCGAAGTTGCCGAGGCCGTAGCAGAAAGTCGTGAGCAGCGGTGCCCAGACGGCCTGCACCCGCAGGAGAGAGAGCTCGACGATCGGCTCGGGCGCGCGCTGCTCCCAGCGCACGAAGCCCCAGCCGAGCGCCCCGCTCGTCGCGAGCAGTCCGAGGGCGGCGGGCGAGATCCAGCCGAGAGTCCGGCCGGCCCAGGACGTGTACAGAATGAGCGCGCCGACGGAACAGAAGAGGAGCGCCGCGCCGGGAAAATCGACGCGATGCTCGAGCCGCTCCCGCGGCAGGCGATAGCCCCATTGCAGGAGAGCGAATGCCGCGAGCGCCGCCGGCACGTTCAGGTAGAACATCCAGCGCCAGCCGGGGCCGTCGACGATGAGCCCGCCGAGCGGCGGCCCGAGCATGCCCGCGACGGTCCAGACGACGGTCACGAAGGCGACGTAGGCCGGCCGCTCCTTCGGCGGGACGACATCGGCGAGGATCGCGTAGGGCATCGTCAGCAGCGCCCCGCCGCCGAGGCCCTGGAGCGCGCGGCAGACGAGCAGCCAGCCCATCGACGGACTCTCGGCGGCGAAGAGCGATGCGACGATGAAGAGCGCGATCGCCGAGAGGAAGACGCGGCGACGGCCGTAGAGATCGCCGAGCTTGCCCCAGATCGGCATCGAGGCGGCGCTCGCGAGGAGGTTCGCCGTGAAGATCCAGGGCGCCTGGCTCATGTCGCCGAGCTCGCCCGCGATCGTCGCGACCGCGGTCGCGAGGACCATCTGGTCGATCGCCGCGAGCGAGACGCCACACATCATCCCGACGAGGACGATCCGGCGCCGCGCAGGCGAGATCACCGGACTGGGGAGGGACTCCTCGGCGGGCATGGGGGCGCTCAGCGCTTGCCGATCGTGAAGACCGGCTGCGGGTCGTAGGTGCCGTCGGGCTTGATCAGGTCGGTGTTGCAGAACGCCGAGATCTTGTTGCCCGCCGGGTCGCGGACGTAGCCGATGTAGTAGCCGGGCTGATAGTGCGATCGACGGCCGGGAGCGCCTTCGTCGCGGCCGCCATGGGCCAAAGCGGCGGCATGAAAGCGGTCGACGTCGGCGGGGGACGGGGCGTGGAGCCCGACCATCGAGCCGTTGCCGACGGTCGCGGGCTGGCCATCGATCGGATTGCAGACCCAGATGCGCGGCATGTAATGCCCTTCGGCGTCCGCATAACCGAGCCAGGTCTCGGTCGTGTAGAGACGCTTGTGGCCGAGCGCGCCGAGGGCGGCATCGTAGAAGCGCATGGCCGCGGGAATGTCGTTCACCCCGATCGTGACGTAGCTGATCATCGGCTCTCCTCCTTCTCGGCCCGTTCGTCGGCGGCCAGTCCCTCGAGCAGCTCGCGGAACGCGGGGTCCGCGAGCAGCGACGCTCGCCCGGCCCGCGCCAGGCGATCGACGGCTTCGTCGCCGAGGCGGAAGCTCGTGGGGAGCCCGTTCAGGTAATGGCGCTCCGCGGGATCCGCCGGCTTCGTGAAGTCGACCTCGACGAGATGGAAGCCGACGGGGCTCGGCCAGCCGCGGGCGACCTCCTGCCAGCTCTCGAAGGTCGAGCGCAGCAGCTCGATCGTCTCGAGGGTATAGCGGTTGATCTGCACCGTCGTCGTCTGATCGATGATGTCGTAGAGCGCCGGCGCCCGGTCGATCGCCTCCCAGGCGACCTCGGGCGCGGTCGCCGCGTTGACGAGGACGAGCACCATGTGGCGCAGGTGGCCGAAGGCTTCGGGCCGGGCATCTCGGGGGGCGCGCTGGAGGAGCGTGCTCTCGAAGGGCCCGCGCACGCCGAGGTTGTCCGAGACCCCGCCGTCGATCAGGCGGATGAAGCGGCGCGAGTCCGAGCGCGTATACGACTCGAGATTCCTCGCGTTGACGTAGGCGCGGCTGAAGGTCCGCCGCGTCTCGATCGCCTCGCGAATCCAGGCCGGGGCCTCGAAGGCGCATTGCCCCGCGAAGTTGCGCAGCGTGAGCGGCGACATCGGCCCCGGGACCGCCGACGACGCGGCGACGGCGCTCGAGATCGGATAGGTCGCGAGATCCGAGCAGAGGAAGTCGAACTGGTCCTGGATGAACGAGAACGGCGCCCCCGTCGCCAGATCGGTCGCGTTGATCTGGACGAGGGGCCCGCCGCGCTTTTCGAGATCGGCGAAGGTCGCCCCGTCGAAGAGGATGCGATCGTAGTAGCGGGCGATCAGATCGCTGCGCTCGAAGAAGGGTGAAGCGAGCAGCGCCCAGTTCCAGGGCGTCAGCAGCTGCCCGATCAACGCGCTCTGGACGTTGCGTCGCAGGAAGCGCTTCTCGAAGTCGTCGAAGATGCCGCGGCCGTGGAGGCCGAGATAGGCGGCGGTGAAGCTGCCGCCCGAGACGCCGGTGACGTGGTCGATCTCGTCGAGGAGCGAGACCTCGCGGCCGTCGATCCGGACACGCGTCTCGTCGAGCCCCTGGAGCACGCCGTAGGCGAACGACGCCGCCCGTGTTCCGCCCCCCGAGAAGGCGACGACGAGCAGGATCTCGTTCGAGCGTTCGTCGTTCCAGCGCCGGCTCGCGCGGTAGCCCGAGCGCCGCTCGAGGGTCGCGGGCGCGATCGGGTCGTTGACCGGGAAGTAGGTCTTGCAGCCGCTCGTGAGGAGCGCGAGGCCAAGCAGCAGGACTCCGTTCTTCCGAGCCGTTCGCGCGCGCAAGCGATCCGATCCCCTTCCCCGGCCGTCCGCGGGCTTCGTGCCCGCCCGTCGCCCGCGCCTTGCCCGCCCGGCGCGCGCGAGGCCCCCGGTCGGGCCGCCGCGAGCTTAGGAGACCCGGGGCGCGCCCGCGCGGAAGCTGGCATGCTCTCCCGATGCAAGCCGTTCGCCGTTCTGCCGAGGGCATCGAGACCTGCTCTCTTGCCCCCGACGCGCTCGCTCAGGCCGGCGGGCGCCCCGGCGACTTCGTGCGGGTCCGCGTCCGCTCCGCCTCGATCTGCCAGACCGACATCGCCCTCGCGCGCATGGGCCCCCTCCCCTTCACGCTGGGCCACGAGTTCGCCGGCCTGCTCGACGACGGCACGCCCGTCGGCATCGAGCCCCTCGACCCCTGCGGCCGCTGCGAGGCCTGCCTGCGGAGCGACTACCATTTCTGCGAGAAGGGCCACGCCATGGTCCTCGGCATCGGGCGCAACGGCGGGATGGCCGAAGAGGTTCTCGTGCCGGCGCGAGCGATCGTGCCCCTGCCTTCGGGCCTCGACGTCCGCTCGGCCTGCCTGATCGAGCCCCTCTCGGTCCATCTCCACGCCCTCGACCTCGCCCGTCTCGAGGGTCGCCATCGCGTCTGCGTCGTCGGCGCCAATCGCACGGGCTTCGGCCTGCTCGGCGGCGTCGCGGCCCGCCATCGCGGCTGCCGCGTCGACCTCGACGAGTCCGCGCCCCATGCCCTCGAGGCCGCGGAGCGCATCGGGCTCGGCCTCGAGCCGAGCGGCCTCTACGACGTGGTGATCGAGGCCGACGGCTCCGAGGAGGCGATCGCCCGAGCGGCAGAGCGCTGCCGACCCGGCGGGACCGTGCTCATGGTCGCCGGCTACTACACCGAGTTCAAACGCCTGAAGGTCCTCCCCTTCGTCGCGAAGGAGCTGACGATGATCTGGGGCACCTACTACGGCCACCACGCCGCCGGCCGCGACGCCGACTCGGCGGCGAGCCTGCTCGCCCGTCGCCCCGAAATCGCCCGCGCCGTCATCAGCCACCGCTTCCCGCTCGAGGCCGCCCGCGACGCGTTCGCACTCGTCGAGTCGGAGACGCCGTCGCTCAAGGTCGTGCTCGAGCCCTGAAACGTGGACCGAAAATTTCACCCATCTGAATCCGAGAACGGGCCCACGAGACTCGTCGATGGGCCCTTCGCCTACCTCGCATACCTCGCCCGGTGCACCGCACACCGCTCGATCGCCCGGGTCCTGATCCGCCCCTCGTAATTTCGCTTCAGCCAGCCCGAGATCCCCTCCCTCTCCGGGAACAGCCGCCGCGCCAGGATCTCCCGGATCCCGAGCGGACCCGTCGTGATCCCCAGCGCCTGCGCGGGTGTGCCGCGGGACCGATTCTCGGATCGATCCTTCATGTAGTTCCGCCATACGGCCCAGATCGCCAGCCGGTACAGCGACGACTGCCGCCGTTTCGAGAACGCGATCGTCTCCCGCTTGTGGTTCGCACTCGAGTGCCGGATCAGCAGGTCCGACAGATTCGCCGCGAAAAGCGGGTTGCTCGTCGTCCGAGCCGCCTTTGAGCTGGTCCGCGCGTGAAGGAAGACTCGGTCCCGAAGACGCGCCAAGGCCCGTGGATAGGCCTGATGCTCGTCCGAGCGGAGTTCCACCGTCGCACCCGGTGGAACGATTCTCCGCAGCAGCGCCTCGACCGAGCGACGCGTCGCCTGCGGATCGGGTTTCCCGTACCGCCGCTCGAGGAGCGCCCGCTTCACGGTCTGCGCGGGCCGCATCGTGCCGCTCCTTCGAAGCTCCGCGTCGCTGAAGCCATAGACGAACAGGCTCGGACCGACGAGCAGGTTCAGGTCCATGGGCCAGTACTGGCTGTGCTCGAAGCTCCGGAAGCCGTCGAGGACGAGGGGCTCTCGCGGACACGACCTCGGTCTCGCCCGCTCGTGGAAGAGCAGACAGTGACGACCGAGGCGGTCGCTCATCCGGCGCACGGTGGAGTGGGAGACGCCCCGAGCGCGGGCGATCTGTCGAAAGCCGGCACAGCTCACGAGCTGAAGGAAGACGTCGGGGAGGAG
>JBIPOQ010000281.1:0-5250 GCA_044379055.1 Myxococcota bacterium | reverse complement strand
GCGCCGCTGCCGAAGTAGATCTGGTTGAGATAGATCTCGAGGATCTCGTCCTTGCTGAGGGTCAGCTCGATCTGGATCGCGAGGGCCACGTCGCGCAGCTTGCGCATGTAGGTCCGCTCGGGATTCAGGAAGATGTTCTTCGCGACCTGCTGCGTGATCGTGCTGGCGCCCTGCTCGATCCGACCGGCCTTGAGGTTCGCGACGGCCGCGCGGAGCATGCCGCCGAGGTCGATGCCCGAATGCCGGTAGAAGCCGTCGTCCTCGGCAGCGAGGATCGCATCGATGACGTGGGGCGGGATCTCGCGGAGCGCGATCAGCTCGCGCCGCTCCTCGACGAAGCGCCCGATCGCCACGCCGTGCCGGTCGAGCACCACGCTGGGCAGCGGCGGCCGGTAGCGATCGAGATCGCCGACGTCGGGCAGCCCGGACCAGACGAGGGAAATGAACGCGAGCCCGCCGGCCAGCGTCGCGCACAGGGCTCCGATCGCGACGAACGTACCCGTTCGGCGAAACGAGAGCCTGGGGAGGAAGCGGGCAAGCGGGCGTAGCATGATGGCTCGAGGCACCGTGGACGGGCGCCCTACGATAGGCGACCCGCGCCGCGCGGTCATCCGGGCCCGGGCCGCGTGGCGCATCGGAAACGGCCATGCGCGCGTCCGCGAACGGGCTCCGATGCGCCCGTCGTCGGCTCCGCGCCCCGGTGCGTTCGGGCAAGTCGCACGCAACTCGGTCGACGAACCGCGCGATCCGCCGCGCCGCCCGACGGCGGCTCTGTCAGTCGAGCAGCTCGGGCAGGACCGACTTCCCGAGCGCTCGCAGACTGCTCATCACCCGAGCGTGCTCGAGCGGCCCGAACTGCATGAGGCAGAGCAGCCGGTCGACCCCGAGCGCCTGGATCGCCTTCAGCTTCCGACGACAATGATCGACGTCCCCGATCACCGCCGTCGGGATGACCTCGACCGCGGCGAGCGCCTCCTCGGGATCGATCGGGAGACCGGCGCGCTGATGGTGCAGGAGCCGGATCGTCGGGTTCGGATCCGCGAGCTCCTCGGGCGTCGGGGGCGCCTCGGGTCCGTCGAGCGACGGGCTTCCCGCGGCGCTCTGCGTGGCGTGTCCGCGCACGATGTTGAACCAGTTGTCGCGTGCGACGCGGAAGGTGAAGGGCGCCGCGTTCATGAACCAGAGCGCCGCCTCGGCGGCCCGGGAATCGACGACCTCCTGCCGCGTCTCCGCGCAGTGGACCAGGACGAAGACCGCGCGCTGCGCGTTCACGAAGGCCCCGGCCGGCTGCCGGCAGGCGGCGAGGCCGCGATCGTAGGCAGCGATCTGCTCGCGGATGTACTCGAGGGTCGCGAGCGGGGCCGCCGCGAGGAGCCCGACGCCGAGGCGTCCCGCCGCCTCCGACGAGACCGGCGTACTGACCGTCTGCCAGAGCGGCGGATGCGGCTTCTGCAGCGGCTTCGGCACGATCTCCCGCGGCGGAATCCGCGTCCGGTCGCTCTGCCACTCGAATTCGCCCGGTGCCCAGATCCGCGGAAGCATGCGGAGCGCCTCTTCGAGGGAGGCCGTCGTCGACGTCGGATCGACGCCGAAGGTCTCCCACTCGGCGCCGCCCGAGCGGGCGAGCCCGAGCTCGAGACGTCCGCCGGAGAGAACGTCGATGAACGCCGCGCGCTCGGCCACGCGGATCGGATGGTTGATCTCGAAGGGCGACAGGATGCCCGCGGTCCCGAGGCGGATCCGACGCGTGTGCTGCGAGAGGACGGCGAGCCAGAGATCGGGGGCGGAGCTCATGCTGAACTCGGGCGAGGTGTGGTGCTCGACCGACCACCAGCAGCCGTAACCGAGCTCGTCGGCGAGACGGACCTGCTCGAGGGTCTCCGCGAGGAGCCGACTCGCGTCGAGGGATTCCGTCCCGGCTGCGCTCTGGAGCTCGTTGAAGATGTCGAGGATCATGCGAAAGACTCCCGTTCCGTCGTCTACTCGCGGGCGGCCGCGAGGGCGGTCGCGACGCGCCGCTTCGTCTCGTGCCAGAGCTCGGGCGGGAGCGGACCACGGCTCGCCGCCGCGACGTTCGCCGCGAGATGCTCGGGCTTCGATGTCCCGACGATCGTCGTGTGGAGGTCCTCGTGGCCGAGCACGAAGCGGAGCAGGAACTCCGTCTTGCCCATCCCCGCCGCGAGCTCGTCGAGCCCGGCCTGCTGCCAGAGATCCCGCCGCACCCGTACGAACGCCTGCCAGAACGACTGCGTCTGCTTCTGATCGGGATCGAGATCGGGCGCACCGCGCGCGACCCCGCCGCGGACGATGGTGCCCGCCCCTGCGCGCGCCGCCTCGCGCAGCACGGCCTCGTGCTCGGGCTGGAGCGCCGAGTACGGGATCTGGAAAACGTCGAAGGCGTCCATCGCGATGTGGTCCCTCAGCTCGGGCAGCACGCTCGACATGCCGAGGAAGCGGACCTTCCCCTCGCGCTGCAGCGCGCGCATCGTCGCGATCGTGTCGTTCGCCTCGAGCACCGCCCGGGACGGGCTCGAATGGACCTGGACCAGATCGAGATGATCCGTCTTCAGCCGCCGCAAGCTCTGCTCGACCCCGGCCCGGACGTTCTTCGGGCTGTAGTCGTGCTCGAGCTTGCCGTCGCGCAGCTCGGGGACCCGATCGACCAGACAGCCGCACTTGCTCGCGAGGAAGAACTCCCCGCGGCGGCGCGCGAGATGGCGGCCGATCAGCTCCTCCGAAGCCTGATAGTCCGGCGACGTGTCGATCAGATTGATGCCGGCGTCGAGCACGCCGTGGAGCAGGCGCTCGACCTGCGACTCGGGCAGGACCCCGGCGATGCCGCCGAGCTCCATCGCCCCGAAGCCGAGGCGGGTCGCGGCGAAGCCGGTGCGCCCGAGGATCGCGGTCGCGAGTCCCATCTCAGCCGAGACCGTGCACCATCACGACGTTCGACTTCGTCGCCTGCCAACGGATCTTCGCCGCCGCCTGATAGCCCGGCGAGTTGTACCACGCCTTCATCTTGGCCTCCGATTCGAACTCGAGGATCACCGTCTTCGGCCCCGACCAGGTCCCCTCGATGACCTCGGGCTTGTCGTCCATCGCGAGCACCTTGACGCCCTCGAAGGGCGCCTTGGCCGCCGCCTCTTGATAGGCCTGATAGCCGGCCTGGTCGTTGATCTGAACCTGCGCGATGAAGTAGACGGGCATGGAGGGTCCTTCCTGTGGATCGAATCGAGGCTGGAGGGGCCGTCGAACGGGACGCTCGTCGACGAACCGAACTCCGGCCCGCGACGCGCCGCGTCGGCGGCCTCCGGATCCAACCCGATTCGCGCCCCGCGCGCAAGCTCGATCGGCGCTCGCTTCTAGGCGCGCTGATCGAGCTGGACGAGGTTGCCGTCGGGATCGCGCAGGAAGGCGGTGCGCACGATGCCGCCCGCCGGCTCGCCGTAGGCGAGCGTATCGCCGTTCGCCGGCCGCACGACGATCGGTACGCCCGCCGCTTCCGCGCGCGCGACGAAGGGCTCGATCTCGTCGACCCAGAGCCCCCAGTGGTGGGTCCCGACCTGGAAGGTCTGCGCCGGCTCGCCGAACGGCGGCCGCGAGAGCTGCTGATCGAGGACGATGAAGCTCTCGTGTGCGCCCTCCCGCCAACGCAGGTAGACGCCGCGGCGCTGGATCGCCGGCGCGTCGCCGATCGGGGGCAGCTCCTCGAGGGTATCGAGGCTGACGTGCAGCCCGAGCACGTCGCGGTAGAAGACGAGCGAGCGGTCCATGTCGCGGACGCCGACGGCGATGTGGGAGACGTTCTGGATCTTCAAGGGAGCTCCTTCAGGGGCGGGGCGGCACTTCGATTCGGGGTCAGCGATCCGCCTTCACCCAGTAGTAGAGCACGAAATGCCGATGCTCGAACTTCCAGGTGCCGGACTCGCGCCGGTAGCGGTCGTGATAGTGGCCCGCGATGTCGTAGGCGACGCCGTCCTCGACGGCGCGGATCTCGACCGAGCAGATCCCGGTCGCGCGCTCGCCGGCGAGCTCGACCAGGTGGTTGTGGAGGAAGGGGCGGAGCTGGAGGCGGCCGGTGAACTCGCCGTAGACGGCGATCAGGGCGGCCCGGCCGCGCGTCTCGCTGGCCGGGCGGCCGAGGGCGGGGATCGCGTCGCCCTGCATGCAGCCGTCGTCCGTGAAGAGATCGACGAGCGGCATGCCGCCGCCCGCGACGACCGCGTGGCAGTAGCGCGAGGCGAGGTCCCGGATCGCCTCGCGGTCGAGGGCTTCGGCGAGCCGACGCTCGAGGTCGGCGACCCGGGCTTCGAGATCGGCCACGACGCCTCCCCGCCTACGCCGACTTCGCGAGGGCGCGGCCAAAGAGGGCGAGCAGCCGGCTCCAGGCCCGCTCGGCCTTCGCCTCGTCGTAGACGGGCATGTCCGGGGGACACCAGCCGTGCAGCGCGTCGTACACCTCGATCTCCGCGTCGAGGCGATGCTTCGCGAACGCATCCCGCAGGACGTTCTTCGCCTCCGGCTCCTGCTCGTCGTCGTTGGCCGCGATCGCGACGAGGAAGCTCGCCTTCATCCCGGGGATCAGCGTGTGCGGGCTGTCCGGCTTGTCCGTCACGAGTCCGCCGCCGTGGAACGAGGCGGCGGCGCCGACCCGATCGGCGCGGGCCGCGGCGGTGCGGAACGTGATCGGCCCGCCCATGCAGTAACCGAACGTCCCGATCTTCCGGCTGCGATCGACCGAGGGCTGCGCATCGAGATGGTCGACGAAGGCGCGCGCATCGCTCGCGTGGGTCGCCGCCGAGAGCGTCCCCATCATCGCCATGATCTTGTCCCGGGTTTCCGGGTCCGCGAAGCTCGCGCCCTCCGGCAGGAAGGGCGCCTTCGTCTTGCGGTAGTAGGGGTTCACGACGAGCACCGCATAGCCCGAGGTCGCGAGCCGCTTGCCCATCTGCCGCATCGAAGCCCGCAGCCCGAACGCATCGGGCCAGAGGATCACGCCGGGATGCTTCCCGCTCGCGGGATGCACGAAATAACAGTCCGCCTGCCCGTCGGGCGTCTTCACGACGAACTCTCCGTCCACGACCGGCAGCGCGTCCGCCGCCGCGACCGCCCCGGGCCAGAGCGCCGCGAGCCCCGCGGAGAGCGTCGCCGAGAGCCCGACCCCCGCCGAGAGCACGCCGAACTCCCGCCGCGTGAGCTCGCCCGACTGGCGCAGGAACGCGTCGTGATCCGCAAAGGCCTTCTCGTCGC
>JBIPOQ010000282.1:0-5250 GCA_044379055.1 Myxococcota bacterium | reverse complement strand
GTCTGGGAGACGACGGTCAACGACTGGAAATGGGTCCACGGCGTCAACGTGATGGGCGTCGTCCACGGCATCCAGGCCTTCGTGCCCCGCATGATCGCGGGCGGTCAGGAGGGCCGGATCATCAACACGTCCTCCGGCGACGGCGGCATCGCGCCCCTCGGCGGGCAATCGGTCTATGCGTCGAGCAAGGCCTGCGTCTCGATCATCACGGAATGTCTCGAGACCCAGCTACGCGCCCAGCATCCCCGGCTCAAGGCGACGATCTTCTATCCGGCGGGCGGCGTGCTCAAGACCGGGATCTGGAGCTGTGATCGCAATCGCCCGGCGGAGCTCGCGCGCGAGAAGCCGTCGGGTCAGCCCGAGGACCTGATGGGGGCCTTCATGAAGGCGGCCGAGGAGTCGGGCATGCAGATCCAGTTCCAGGACCTCGACGTGCTGGCGGAGTCCCTGCTGAAGGATCTCGAGGCGGAGAAGTTCGTCTCGATGATCGGGATCGAGACCGCGGGCGAGACGCTGCGCCAGCGGGCCGAGAAGATCGGCCGCGGCGAGGCGCCGATCGACGAGCATTCCTATCTGGCCTGAAGAAGCGTGCGGGCCGAGGAAGGATCTCGCGTGAAGAGTGAGCTCGATTGAGCGGGAGCGCCCCCGACCCCGAGCCGTCGCCTCTGCCCTCCGAGGCGTATGCCTGGTACGTCGTCGCGCTCCTCACGCTCGTGTACGTCCTCTCCTTCCTCGATCGGCAGATCCTCTCGCTGATGGTCGTCGATCTGAAGACGGGGCTCGATCTCGATCGCGACTGGCAGGTCGGGTTCCTGATGGGCCCGGCCTTCGCCGTCTTCTACACGCTCTTCGGGTTTCCCTTCGGCCGCCTCGCCGACCGCGCGAATCGCACCCGCGTCATCGCCTTCGGCCTCGGCGTCTGGAGCCTGATGACGGTCGGCTGCGGCGTCGCGCGGCAATTCTGGCAGATGGCGGCGATGCGGGTCGGCGTCGGCATCGGCGAGGCGTCGCTTTCGCCCTCGGCGTACTCGATCATCAGTGACGTCTTCGCGCCGGGAAAGCTCGCGCGGGCGATCTCCGTCTACGCGAGCGGCATCTATCTCGGCTCGGGGCTGGCCTTCCTGATCGGGGGGCGTGCCGTGGCGAGCCTGCGCGCGACCGAGCCGTGGCAGCTCCCGCTGCTCGGCGTCGTCGAGGGCTGGCAGAAGGTCTTCTTCTACGTCGGCCTGCCCGGTCTCTTCGTCGTGCCGCTCGTGCTCTGGTCCCTCGCCGAGCCCGCGCGCCGAGGCCTCGTCGGCGCAGGGCAGGGCGCTCGGGGCGTCGCGCTCCCGCTCTCGCATGCGCTCGCGTTCGCTCGCCGGAACTGGCGAGCGCTCGCGACCCACCACCTCGGCTTCGCCCTGCTCTCGTTCTCGAGCTACGGCGCGAGCGCCTGGCTGCCGGCGATGTTCCAGCGTGTCCACGGCTGGGACGTCGCGCGCTTCGGCTTCGTCTACGGGATCATCGTCTTCGTCGGGTCGTCGGCCGGCGCGATCGCGGGCGGCGTGCTCGCCGATGCCCTGGCGCGTCGCGGCCACCGGGATTCGAAGATGCGCGTCGGCTGGCTCGCGGCGATCGTCTGGCTGCCGTTCGGGATCGCGTTTCCCCTGGTCGAGGACGGCGTCGTCGCGATGGCCCTCGTCGCGCCCGCCGCGTTCCTGTCGGCGATGCCCTTCGGTGTCGCCCCGGCGGCAATCCAGGAGATCACGCCCAACCACCTGCGCGGCCAGATCTCGTCGATCTATCTGTTCGTGATCAACCTGATCGGCCTCGCGATCGGGCCGCTCGTGATCGCGCTCTTCACCGACTACGTCTTCGACGAGGCGCGCTACGGCGCGAGCGGCATCCGCTGGTCGATGCTCTCGACGACGACCTTCGCCCACGTCGCCGCGGCTCTGCTCCTCGGCCGCGGCCTCGTCGAGTTCAGGCGCGCCCTCGACTCGCCCGCCCCGTGAAGGGCGCTCGCGCGCACGTCCCGATGCGTTCGCTCATCGGCGCCAAAGGTCGAGCAGCTCCTCCGCCGTCGCCCGGGTCGTGATGCGGCCGAGGCCGTGCTCGATGACCTGCTTCGCGTAGTCGGTCGGATAGCCGGAGACGCAGTCGGTCACGAGCACGACGTGGTAGCCGTGGTTCAGCGCTTCGATCACGACGCCGGGAATGCCGACGTTGAGCGACACGCCCGTCGCGACGACCGTCTCGACGCCGAGCGAGCGCAGACCCATGTCGAGGCTCGTGCCGTGGAAGGGCGACATGCCGTGGGTACGCACGGTGTCGAGATCGCCCGGATCGGGGCCGAGCTCGGGGATCACGTCCGCGGCGGGCTCGCCGAGCACGAGGTAGTTCGGATCCTCGAGCATGCGGTTCACGAGCGGGATGTTGAAGAAGCTTCCCTTGCGGTCGCGCCGGAAGGCGGCGCGACAATGCACGACCGGGACGCCTGCTCGGCGCGCGCCGGCGACGAGGCCCCCGAGCCGCTTCGGGATCCCCTCCGCCGCGACGACGTCGGCGAGCGCGCGGATCACCGCGAGATCCCCGACCACGCCGCGCTGCATCTCCATCGTGAGCACGGCGGCCTTTCCCACGGACGCGATTTCTGCGAGTCGACCCAATTCCAGTCCCTCCTAGTGGTGGCCCCGCTCGGGGGCGTTCGGGCCGAAGACCTCGCGGCCGTCGACCTCGACGCGGATGCGTCGGAGCTTCAGCTCGAGAATCCGCCATTTCCCGTCCGCGTCCTTGCGATAGCGCTCGTAGTACCAGCCGACACCCCAGAGCGTCCGGCGCGGACTGCCCTCCGGAAACCAGAGCATGTCCTCCATCGCCCAGGTCCCGATCGCGGTCGTCGGGCTCGTCAGCTCGAGGATGGGCGTATGGCCGTGATGGCAGGTCTTCACGCCTTCGAGGATCGGGGGCAGGAAGTCGACGAAGGCCTGGCGGCTGCGGTGGATGGGCGAATCGTCCTGGGTGGTGTCGATCGTACAATCGACGCAGAAGACGTCGGCCCATTCCGACCAGCGCTTCTGATCCATCAAGAGGAAGTAGCGGGCCTTCAGCTGCTTGATCTGCTCGATCTCGACGAGCTCGTCCGGGGTCATGGGGCCTCCTGCGGCGTGCTCGGGGCGCGCCGGCCCAACCCTCGCGCGTTTGCCTGGCCGACCGCAAGTCTCGGAGCCCCTCGGGAAATGCGAACGTGCCTCCGAAATCCGGGTGCAGATCGCCGGCGATTCCGGGGCCGGCCGGCGGTGGGGCTCAATCCGCGGCGTCCCGGGCCGATTCATGGGCGGCGGGCAGTGAAATCGACATTGATTTTCATTTTCCGGGCGCTTAGAATCGGTCGCGACTCAGAGGACAAGGACGGACGCCATGCTCGTTTGCCATTGCCGCGGAGTGTCGGATCGCCAGATCAAGCGGGCCGTGAAGAACGGCGCCTGCTCGCTGCGCGAGGTCGCCCGGGCGACCGGAGCGGGCATGCGCTGCGGCGGCTGCCGCGAGAACGTCGCGAAGGTCGTCGAGGAAGCGCTCCAGAGCGAGTTCCGACCCAGCTCGGTGTCGACCATGATCCGCCTCGAGCTCCCCGTCCCCGCCGAGAGCTGACGGGTCCTTCGTCGAGGCGGGCTCAGTCTCCGCCGATCGGTCCGTAGCCGGCGTGCTGCGGCAACCCGTCCCGAATCTCGAACCAATCCGCCTTCGATTCGACGAAGATGTGGGCCTCGGGCCGGATCTGCGTCGTGTCGTCGAGGCTGCCGATCGCGACGAACTCGTGGTCCGGCAGGGCGGCGTGCCGGAAGAAGAGCCGCGACCCGCAGACGGCGCAGAACGAGCGCACGACCGCTTCCGACGAGGCATGGGCCGTGAGCCGATCGGCGCCCTGCAGGATCGCGAGGGCGTCGCGGCGGATGCGGCCGAAGGTCGAGAAGGGCGCGCCGTGGGCCCGGCGGCACATCGAGCAGTGGCAATGATCGACGGGCCCGATCGGCCCGCGGATCTCGAAGCGGATCGCCCCGCAGAGACAGCCTCCCGTCGCCATCGACTCCTCCTCCTGCGCCGAGGCTTCGCCTCGCTTCACTCGAATCCGAGCGCCTTCATGTCGACGACGTTGCGCAGCGGCTCGCCCGCGCGGTAGCGCTTCACGTTGTCGTAGAAGAGATCGAAGACGTCGTCCATGTAGCGATCGACCGAGACCGACGAATGCGCCGAGAGGTAGACGTTGGGCAGGTCCCAGAGCGGGCTCGCGGCATCGAGGGGCTCGGGGTCGAAGACGTCGAGGATCGCGGCGGCGAGGGGCTCTTCCTTCATGACGCGCGCGAGCTCCTTCTCGTCGACGAGCGAGCCGCGGGCGACGTTGACGAGCACCGCCCGCCGCGGCATCGCGGCCAGCGCCTTCGCGTCGATCAGGTGCTGGGTGTCCGCGGTCGCCGGGGCCGCGACGATGACGGCGTCGCATTCGGCCAGCATCTCGTGGAGCGCAGAGGTCGGGTAGAGCCGATCGCAGTCGGGGTCCGTGTCGCCGGCGCGGACGGTCCGGCGCAGGCCGAGGACCCGGCAGCCGAAGGCCCGGGCGCGCACGGCGACGGCGCGGCCGATGTGGCCGAGGCCGACGATGCCGATCGTCGAGCCGGCGAAGGTCCTGCCGTAGCTGCGCTTGAAGTCGTGGGCGCGCTGGAACTCGTCGGCCTCGCGCAGTCGCTTCCAGACCTGGAGCAGCCGTCCGATCACCCACTCGGCCATCGAGCCCGAGCTGAGGCCGGAGCAGTTCGTCAGGACGACGCCCTTCTTCGCCAGACCGAGCTTCCCGAACTGCTCGACCCCCGCGCCGGCGCCCTGGACCCAGCGCAGGTTCGGTGCGCGCTCGGCGAGGCGATCCGGGGTGTGCAGCGCCAGGAAGACGTCGGCGGAGGCGAGGGCGGCCTCGCGCTCGCGGGCGACGGTCTTCGCCCAGGGCGGCGGCTCGGCATGCGGCTCGCCGGGGGAGACGGAGAGCCAATCGCCATCGGGGTCGATCGGGAGGACGACGGGCACGACGCCGGGCAGCGCGGCGAGGCGCTCGAGGTAATGGGGGGCCGCGAGCGGCGGAAAGCCCAGACAGACGCGGATCGGTTCCTGGCCCGACTTTTCTCGTCCATGCATGGCGGGAGCCTCCTGATGGGGTTCGAGGACTGCAGGGAGTGCGGCGCGGAGTCTCGCCCGTTCGTTCGCGGCGATCAATCCGGCTCG
>JBIPOQ010000063.1:0-11425 GCA_044379055.1 Myxococcota bacterium | reverse complement strand
CGCGGTCGCGATGTCCCACAAGGCGCCCTTCGACCTGATGGCAGCCCTGATCTCGCATCGGCTGTTCGAGCGCTTCCCGAACCTGCGGCTCGCGTCGATCGAGATGGGCGCGTTCTGGGTGCAGTGGCTGTTCCAGTCCCTCGAGCGGACCTATGGCCAGAGCCCGAAGAGCTTCTTCGAGGATCCCTGCGAGACCTTCCGGCGCCACATCTGGATCTCGCCCTTCCACGAGGATTCCGTGCTCGGGCTGAAGAACCTGATCGGCGCCGATCGCATGCTGCTCGGATCGGACTGGCCCCATGCCGAGGGCCTGCCCGATCCGACGGAGTTCGTCCACGAGCTCGAGGGATTCGACGCGCGCGAGGTCAAGCAGGTCATGCGGGACAACGCGCTCGGGCTCTCCGTTCGCCGCCCCGTCTGACGGACGGCGAATCGCCCGCTCGGATCATCTCCGCCCAGAACGTCCCCGACCGGAATCCGTCCGCCCGAAAGGAAACGTGTCGATGCGCGCTGCCCTGCTCGAGAAGAACCAGCAATCCCTCGTCGTCGTGGACGACGTCCAGGTCGAGTCGCCCGGGCCGCGCGAGGTCGTCGTGCGCGTATCCCATTGCGGGATCTGCCACTCCGACCTGACGATGGTCGACGCGGGCGGAGGCGGGCAGGTTCCCCTCGTCCTCGGGCACGAGGCGGCGGGCACCGTCGAAGAGGTCGGCGGCTCGGTCACCGGTCTCCGGAAGGGCGACAAGGTCATGCTGACGCCCATTCCGACCTGCGGCGCCTGTTATTACTGCGTCCGGGGGCAGAGCTCGCTCTGCGTCGACGGCCAGAACTTCATGACGGGCCTGCGCAAGGACGGAACGAGCCCGCTCTCGCGCAAGGGCGAGCGGGTCTTCCAGGGCTTCGGTCTCGGGGGCTGGGGGCAGTACGCGCTCGTCGACGAGCGGCGGGCCGTGAAGATCGATCAGGACACGCCGCTCGAGATCGCCTGCGTGATCGGCTGCGCGATCCAGACGGGCGTCGGCGCGGTCCTCAACACGGCGCAGGTGGAAGAGGGTGCCACCGTCCTCGTCATGGGCCTCGGCGGCATCGGGATCTCGATCGTCCAGGGCGCGCGGCTCGCGAATGCGGCGCGCATCATCGTCTCGGATCCCGTGTCGACGCGGCGGGACATGGCCGCGAACTTCGGTGCGACGGACATCCTCGATCCGGCGAAGGACGACGTCGTCGCGAAGGCGATCGAGCTGACCGGGGGCATCGGCGTCGACTACGCCTTCGACGGCGCGGGCGTCTCGGAGCTGATCTCCCAGGGCATCAACGCCTGCCGCATCGGCGGGACGACGGTCATGGTCGGGGCCGCGATGCAGCCCCTCACGCTCCCGATTCCGGCCATCTTCCTGACCCAGCAGAAGAAGCTGACGGGATGCCTGCTCGGCTCCTGCAACGGCCACCGCGACATCCCGCGCTTCCTGGCCCTCTGGCGCAAGGGCGCTCTCGACCTCGAGAGCATGATCTCCCACCGCCGGCCGCTCGCGGACATCAATGCGGGGCTCGACGACATGCGGGCAGGGCGCGGGCTGCGGACGGTGCTCGCGCTCTAGCTTTTCGGACCGGTGATTCCGGACGTCAGGGCCTCGACGACAGATGCATGACCCGGACCTGCTCGCCATGGAACGTCCCGCCCTCGTATTCGGCGGCGACCGTGCCCGTCCGGCGTAGGGTCAGCTCGACGCTCAGCTTGCAGCTCTCGCCATCGCGCGGGGGATCGCGGTCTTCGAGCACTTGCGTCAGCTGAAGCGCTTCTTCGCCGCCGGGCCAATCGATCGTACCGGAGAAGGTCTCGATGCAGTTGCCCGTGACCGAGAAGCTCAGCTGATCGCCGGGCTCGAAATCCGGCGCTCCGAAGGGATTCCATACGACGAAGTAGGGGGTGTCCGAGCTGCGGGAGAACGGACGGGGGGCGGGCGTCAGGGTGACCGGATCCGAGACCCAGTCGAGCTCGAAGGGGGAAGGCAGGCTCGTCGTCGAGACGCCGGCGCTCGTCTGACCGGTCGCGCTCCGATCGAAGACGAGCTCGAAGGCCGTGTCCTTTTCGATTCCGCCGAACCGCGCGGCGTAGAACCGATTGCCTTCGAGTCCCGTGTCCCGTTCCGCGAGCCGTTTCTCTTGCTCGTCGAGGCCGACGGGCTCGATGGACGTCGTGATCAGCTTGTCGCCTCTGTTCAGATTCACGTGGTCGAGGAAGAAGGAATTGCCGTCCTCGGCGAGCAACTCGGCGATGACTCGGGTCTTCTCGCCGCCGGTCGATCGGGCCACGAACCGGGCGCGCATGGCACTCGTTTCGATTTCGGGACTTGGATCGTCGTCGTCACAGGCGGCGGTCGAGAGACAGACGAAAACGACGACGGCGAATCTCAGGCGAACCTTTCGAGACTTCATCGGGCTTCCTCCGGCGCGCGCTTTAGCGCCCCATGGCGGCGCAAAATAACGCGGACCGGTTCGGCCCACCCGGATCGGAAGTCGAATTCCCGTCTCGCGCATTCCGGAAGCCACGACGCCGAGTCATGACCCCGAGGGCACGAATCGGCATCGTCATCGAGAATCCGTTCGCGAACGATCGCTCAGCCGGAGACGGGAATCCCGTAGAGCTTCGCCGCGTTGTCCTGCAGGATCTTGCGCTTGCGGCCCTCGCTCCAGCCCGCGCTGACTTCCGCGATGTAGTCCTGCACGCCCGGGTAGAGACAGGTCGGATGCGGGAAGTCCGTCTCGAAAAGGACGTTGTCTTCGCCGACCGTGTCGATCAGCTTCGCGGGCGCCGTCTTCTCGAACCAGAAGCAGCCGTAGACGTGTTTCTTGAAGTATTCCGACGGAGCCATCGACAGCTTCCGCTCGGACTGCGAGTCGGTCTCCGTCCATTCGTAGTCGATCGATTCGAGCACGAAGGGGATCCATCCGATGCCGCTCTCGACGGAGACGATCTTGAGCGATTGGCAGCGCTCGAAGAGGCCGCTGTAGAGGAGATTCGAGATCACCCGCGAGTTCTCGACGAAGAGCGCCGCCGAGCCGAGCGCGAGTCGCCGGCTCCAGCCCATCGACGGCCACGCCGCGCGGCCGAACATGTTGAACGACGTCTCGCTCGCGCCGATGTGGAAGTTGACGGGGAGGCCCGAATCGTTGCAGGCGTCCCAGAAGGGAAGCCACGCATCCGCCCCCAGATCGGGGAGACCGATCGAATCGGGATCGCTGCACATGACGATGCCCTTGAGGCCCAGCGCCTTGGCACGGGCGACCTCTTCGACGCTCTGCTCGATGCTCCACCAGGGCATGAGCGCCATCGGAAGCAGGCGCCCCTTCGAGTCGGCCTGGATCTCCGCCATGGCGTCGTTGTAGATCTGGGCGCAGGCGCGGCGCAGATCCATGTCCGAGACCTTCATGAAGTTCTGGCTGCCGAAGCCCGCGACGTTCGGATAGAGGATCTGCGCATGGAGCCCGGTCGCGTCGAGCATCTCGACCCGGGCGCGCATGTCCCAGGACGCGACGTGGACGTCCTCGATGCTCCAGTTGAGGAACTCCATCCCCTTCGACTTGCGGCCGTCCTTGTAGATGACGCTCGAGGGGATCGCCATCGAGAGCTGGATGCCGTCGTCGACGACCCAGGCCTTCTTTCCGTCGACGGTCTCGACGCGGGGCAGCCGGCTCTTGTACTTCGCCGGCGCGCGCTTCGTCCAGAGATCGTGGGGCTCGCTGATGTGGGCATCGACGTCGATGATCTTGTAGGGGGTCCGGTTCGCGGCGGTCGCTGCGCTCATTTGGGCATGCCTCCGGAGAGTGCGTCGTGGCCGATCGCCGGCTCGACGAACTGCGTGAAGTTCGGGCCGCGGCGCAGGGCGTGGCCGCCGTCGACGTTGATGCAGGTCCCCGTGACCCAGCGCGATTCAGGGCCGACGAGGAAGCGGGCGAGATGCGCGACGTCCTCGGACTCGCCGACGCCGTCGAGCGGCGTGTTCTCGATGTAGGACTTGTAGACGTCGCTCCCGCGCGGGATGCCCTCCATGATCTCGGTGGCGATGAAGCCCGGGCGGATCGAGTTGAAGCGGATCTTCGCCGGGCCGAACTCGTCGGCGGCGTTCTTCATCATCTGCTCTATGCCCGCCTTGCCGACGCAGTAGGCGCCGAAATAGAGATGGGTCACGTGGCCCGCGATCGACGACATGCCGACGAAGGAGCCGCCTCCTGCCTTCCGCATGAGCGGCACCGTGTGCTTCACGCACAGCATCGTCGAGAGCACGTTGAGGTGGAGGACGCGGATGAACTCGTCCGTGTTCTGGAGGTGGTACGGGCCCATGCCGCCCCCGCCGCCGGCGTTCGCGATGCAGCCGTCGAGCTCGCCCGTCATCGAAGCCGCGCGGGCGACGATGCGCTTCACGTCGTCTTCCTTCGTGACGTCTCCCGCCTCGACCTGGATGCGGCCGCCGTGTCCGGCGACGGCCGCGATCTTCTTCGCGGCCTCCTCGAGCTTGCCGGCGGTCCGGCCGCAGATCGTGACGGCCGCGCCGTCGGCGACGAGGCGCGCGGCGCAGGCGGCGCCGATGCCGGTGCCCCCGCCGGTCACGAGGAATGCCATGCCTTCGAGGCCGCCGGTCGGAATTCGTCCCTTCAACTGGGTCATGGGGCTCGCTCTGCCTTTCTCGTCGCAGGATCTGCTCGTCGCGGAATCGTTCGTTCGGGATTCGCTCGGCCCCGTGGCCTCGCGCCGCCCGAGCATACCTCGCCCGGCGCAGGTCGCAGCCGTTCCCGGCCGGTCGGCGGGGCCCGCCGAAGGGCGGCGATCGCGAGCCCGAACCGATACCGTCGAGCGCTCCGCCGAGCACCCGCCGTGGCAGGCTGCCGCGAGCCCTGGCGCCGGCCCGATCTCGAGACCCGATCTCGAGAGAAGGATCCCCGATGTCCATCCGACTGACCGTCCAGCTCCCCATCAAGCCCGGCTCCGCCAACGAGTTCAAGGCCGCCGCGAAGCCGGCGCTCGCGCGCGTGAAGCGCGAGGACGCGGGCTGCGAGATGTACGACCTGTTCCAGAGCGTCGACGACGAGAATCGCTTCGTGCTCGTCGAGAGCTGGGCCACGGAAGAGTTGCTCGATGCGCACATGAAGAGTCCGACGATGGGCGACGTGGGCAAGGCCCTGGGCGCGCACCTCGGCGGCGCGCCGGTGATGCACAAGTACAAGGACTGATCGAAGCAAGCGGGCGCGCTCGAAGGGGAGCCCATGAACGAGCGATTGCGGGCGGCGTTTCGCGCGGAGCTCGACGGCTCGCGCGCGTCGGAGCACGAGGGCGATCTCGACTCGGCCTGGAAGCGGCTCGAGCGGGCCCACGTCCTCTCCCAGGCCCACGCCTGGCCCCACGTGTCCGTCCATCTGCGGATGGCGGGCTTCGCGTTCCGGCGGCGGGATCTGGCTGAATTCCTCGGTCAGATCCCGCGCGTCCTGCTCGCGGGCCCCGGCTCGTGGACCGGAAGGGCGCCCCGCGGCAACACGGGAGGCGCCGATGTCGGGATCTTCACGCCGATGGAGATCCCGGCCGATCTCCAGGCGATCCTCGATCGCCGCTGACCTGCGCGACGAGCTCGAACGATCGCAGCCGCGCCTTGAAATCGAAGCAGATCGTGACGATCCCGAGCTCGTCCGCTCGGTAGTCGGCGGCGATCGCGTCGAGCTCCGCCGCGACCGCGTCCGGGGCGCCGACGGTGGCCCGCATGCCGGAGTGGGCGAGGAAGGCCTCCTCTTCGGGCGTGAAGACGTGCCCGGCCGCTTCCTCGGGCGAGACGATGCCGCTGCCGCCCTGGTTGCGGGCCATCTGGATGCGGCCGAGCTTCATGCTGGAGGCGTGCCACTCGGCCTCCTCGCGCGTGTCGGCACATAACACCTGGACCGCGACGTGGACGCGCGGCTCGGGGCAGCGGGGCGACGGCCGGAAAAGCCGCCGGTAGTGCTCCGCGATCGCGGGGCCCTGCGCCGAGCTCCCGAAGAAATGCGCGAAGCTGAAGGGCAGGCCGCGGTCGGCGGCGAGCATCGCCGAATCGACCCCGGAGCCGAGCAGCCAGACCTCGGGCACGCTCGCGCAGGGCGCGCCGACGCGCATGCCGGCGAAGGGATGGCCGGGCGGCAGGTCGTCCTCGAGGAAGCCGATCAGGTCGTCGACCTGCTCGGGATAGGCGCGCACGTCGTTCGGCCGGCCCGGATGCGCCATGGCGAACATCGTCCGCTGATCGCCGCCCGGGGCACGGCCGAGGCCGAGGTCGATCCGGCCCGGATGGAGCGTCTCGAGCATGCGGAAGTTCTCGGCGACCTTGAAGGCGCTGTAGTGCGGCAGCATGACGCCGCCCGAGCCGACGCGGATCGAGTGCGTCGCCGACGCGACCGGGCCGATCAGGATCTCGGGGCTCGTGCTCGCGATGCCGGCGAGGTTGTGGTGCTCGGCGATCCAGAAGCGCGAATAGCCCCAGCGTTCGCAGGCGACGGCGAGCTCGACCGACTCGCGCAGGGCGTCGGCGCCGGTTCCGCCCTTGCGCAGCGGGGCTTGCTCGACGACGGAGAGCGCGAAGCGGGGGGGCATTCGCCGACGATACGCGACCGCGCGCGGGGCGGCAGCTCCGGTGATACGCTCGGGCCGTTCCGGGAATCGCATCGGCTCGGTCGGCTCGTCCGGTCGGGCTCGGAAGGAGCCGCCATGCGCGCCGCCTGCTTCGTCGAGTCGGGAAAGCCGATGGAGGTCTTGACCGTGCCGGACCCGGCGCCGGGACCGGGCGAGGTCCTGCTGCGCGTGAAGGGCTGCGGCATCTGCGGGTCGGACCTGCACGTGACGGAGCTCGGTGGCGCGATCCGCCCCGGGACGGTCATGGGCCACGAGTTCGCGGGCGAGATCGTCGCCGTCGGCCGGGACGCGAAGGGACCCCACGGTCCGTGGCGGGAGGGCGACCGGGTCTGCACGATGCCCGGCATCAGCTGCGGGGCCTGCCTCGCCTGTCTCTCCGGGGACGTCATGGGCTGCCCGAAGCTGCGGGTCACCGGCTTCGGCGAGATCGGCGGCGGCTACGCCGAGTACGCGATCGGGGGCGAGCGGATGACCTTCCGACTGCCCGACTGCGTCTCGAGCGCCGACGGCGCGATGGTCGAGCCGCTCGCGGTCGGGCTCCATGCGGTCGACGTCGCGGGCCTGGCGAGCGGGGAGGACGTGCTCGTCGTCGGGGCCGGCCCGGTCGGCCTCGCGATCGCCGTCTGGTCGAAGATCCTGGGGGCCCGCAAGGTCGTCGTCAGCGATCCGGCCGGCCATCGGCGCGAGCTGGCGGCGAAATTCGGGGCGACGGACCTCGTCGATCCGTCGCAGGAGGAGCTGCTGCCGGCCTTCGAACGGGCGACGGGCCATGCCCCGAGGCTCGCCTTCGAGTGCGTCGGGCGACCGGGCGTCGTCCAGTCGATCGCCCAGATCGCGCCGCGCGGGGCGAAGATCCTCTCGGCGGGGATGTGCATGGCGCCCGACAGCTACGTGCCGCTCGTGTTCGGGGCGAAGGAGCTGACGCTCCAGTTCTGCTCCTACTACCGCCGTCAGGACTACGAGCTGACGCTCGCGATGCTCGAGGCCGGGCGGCTCGATCCGCTGCCGATGGTGACCGATCGGATCCCGCTCGAGGCGCTCCCGGGCGCCTTCGAGCGGCTGCGCAAGCCGACGACCGAGTGCAAGGTGATCGTCCAGCCCTGAGCGGCGCTCCGGAGCGATCGCCCGGCGCGGTCGCGTGGGCCGAAGGCCGGGGCGGGCTGCGTGCGCGGTTCGTGCAACGTGTTCTACCGTCGCGCCTCGATGCGGTCCCGGTCGACGGGATCCCGGGAGAGACGTCGATGGCCTCGAACCCCCATGCCGGCCTGCCGATCCGTGACGACGACGCGACGATCGCCCGCATGCTCGAGGACGTCTCGGTCCCGACCCTGATGCTCTCCCTCGTCCACATGACGGGCGACCCGAAATGGATCCGCGGCGCGATCAAGCCGCAAGGGCTCTTCCTCAACGAGGTCCAGGGCTTCATGCCCCCCGAGATGCAGGCCGAGGCCCGGAAGCAGGCCCTCGAGGTCATCCGGGCCTACCGAGACGGCGGCTGCAAGCTGCCGCCGCCGCCTTCGCTCGCGCTCATCCAGGAGATGATGACCTGGCTCGTCTGCGCGCCCGTCCCCGACGAGTACATCCCGATGATGCTCGAGGAGATGGAGCTCGACGGGCGCGATGCGCGGGCGGTCGAGTGGGATCCGAAGTCGAAGGACGCGCGGGCGAAGTTCCCGGTCGTCGTCGTCGGCGCCGGACAGTCGGGGCTGCTCGCCGGCATCCGGTTGAAGGAAGCGGGCATCCCGTTCACGATCCTCGAGAAGAACGCCGGCGTCGGCGGGACCTGGTATGAAAACGCCTATCCCGGTTGCCGCGTCGACGTCGGCAATCATTTCTACTCCTACAGCTTCGAGCCCTCCGACCAATGGACGGAGTATTTCTCGCAGCAGCCCGAGCTCCAGAAATATTTCGAGCGCGTGATGGATCGCCACGGGCTGCGCCCGTCGATCCGCTTCCGGACGGAAGTCGTGTCGGCGACCTGGGACGAAGCGGCGGCGGTCTGGCGCGTGAAGACCCGGGACGCCGAGGGCCGCGAGGCGGAGCTCGTCGCCCGTGCCGTCATCACCGCCGTCGGCCAGCTCAACCGCGCCCAGCTCCCGGACATTCCGGGCCGCGAGCTCTTCGAAGGGCGGTCCTTCCATTCCTCGAGCTGGGATCACGCCTACGACTACCGTGGCAAGCGCGTCGCCCTGATCGGCGCCGGCGCGTCGGGCTTCCAGATCGCGCCGACGATCGCCCCCGACGTCGCGCAGCTGACGGTGTTCCAGCGCACCGCGCAGTGGATGTTCCCGAACCCGAACTACCACAAGAAGGTGGGGCCCGGGGTGACCTGGGCGATCCGCCATCTCCCGTTCTACGGCCGCTGGTATCGGTTCCTGCTCTTCTGGCCCGGCTGCGACGGCGGCCTCGCCGCCGCGAAGATCGACCCGAGCTACCCGGACCAGAAGACGGCGGTCTCGCCCGTCAACGAGATGACGCGCAAGATGTTCACCGACTGGATCGTCTCCCAGCTCGGCGACGACCGGGAGCTCGTCGCGAAGTGCATCCCCGACTATCCGCCGACGGCGAAGCGGACGCTCCAGGACAACGGCTCCTGGCTCGGCGCGCTGCGCCGGCCCAACGTCGAGCTCGTACGCGACGGGATCGCGCGGATCGACGCGAAGGGCATCGTCATGCAGGACGGTCGCCGTTACGACGTCGACCTGATCGTCTACGCGACGGGCTTCCGGGCGACGCGGATGCTCTTTCCGATGCATTTCGTGGGGCGAGGCGGCCGGGATCTGGCGGAGACCTGGGGCGACAAGCCGTCCGCCCATCTCGGGATCCACTCGCCCGAGTTCCCGAACCTCTTCTTCATGTACGGCCCCGGCACGAACCTCGCCCACGGCGGCAGCCTGATCTTCCACTCCGAGTGCCAGATGCGGTACATCACGGGCTGTCTGAAGACCCTGATCGAGGACGGCCACCGGACGGTCGAGCCGACGCAGGCCGCCCACGACGCGTATCTCGAGCGCCACCAGAAGGAGCTCGAGGGCCTCGTCTGGTCGACGCCCCACGTGAAGCATTCCTGGTACAAGAGCTCCGACGGCAAGATCTACACGCTCTCGCCCTGGCGGCTCGTCGACTACTGGACCTGGACGCGGGAGCCGCAGCGCGCCGATCTCGCGCTGAGCTGAACGACCCTGCCGTGGCGAGCGGACGGCCCGCGGCGAAGCAACGAGAACACGAAGAGGAATCCATGAGCAAGACGCAGTACGACGTGATCGAAGCAAAGCAGGTCTCGAAATGGGGCGACGAGGCCGACGTCGTCGTCATCGGTCTCGGCTGCGCCGGCGTGTGTGCCGCGATCGAGGCGCGGGAGGCCGGAGCCGACGTCCTCGTCTTCGAGCGCGCGAGCGGCGGCGGCGGCGTGACGGGGATGGCGGCCGGGCATCTCTACCTCGGCGGGGGGACGCGCGTCCAGAAGGCCGTCGGCGTCGAGGACACGGTCGAGGACATGTTCACCTATCTGATGATGAACACGCCGGAGCCCGACGAGAAGAAGATCCGCGAATACTGCGAGCAGTCGGTCGCCCATTTCAACTGGCTCGTCGAGCACGGCGTCCCCTTCAACGACACGATGTACAAGGGCAAACACGTCCTGCAGATGACCGACGAATGCCTCATCTGGTCGGGGAACGAAGAGGTCTGGCCCTTTCGCGACAAGGCGAAGGCAGCGCCCCGGGGCCACAAGGTCGCCCAGGTCGGCGAGCTCGGCGGCGCGAAGATGATGGAGATCCTGATCGCGAAGGCGAAGGCGCTCGGCGTGCGGATCGTCGTCGATGCCCACGTCCACCAGCTCGTGCGCGAGAACGGCCGGATCGTCGGCGTCGGCTACCGCGTCTTCGGCGAGGAGAAGGGCCACGTGCGGGCGCGCAAGGGCGTCATCCTCGCCGCCGGGCAGTTCACGCAGAACGAGGAGATGCTCGCGAAGTACCTCCCCGAGCTGCTCGATCCCGGCTACACGCGCCAGTACACCCCGAACGACGACGGCGCGGGTCATCAGCTCGGCCTCGCCGCGGGGGGCGTCGTCAAGCACATGGACGGCGCGCTGATCTCGGCCGCCTTCTATCCGCCCGAGAGCCACATCAAGGGCATCCTCGTCAACAAGCTCGGCAAGCGATACGTCGCCGAGGATTGCTACCACTCGCGCTCGAGCATCTTCACGACGAAGCAGCCCGATCGGACGGGCTGGCTGATTCTCGACGAAGAAACCTACGCCGCCGAGCCGCAGCATTACGGCGCCTATCCCCTGGTCGACGCCTTCGACACGGTCGAGGAGATGGAGCAGGGGCTCGGTCTCCCGGAGGGCTCCCTCGTGGAGACCATGCGGAAGTACAACGAGAACGCCGCGAAGGGCGAGGATCCCGAGTTCCACAAGGGCAAGAAGTGGCTCAAGCCGCTGACCCACCCGCCCTACGCGGCACTCGACGCCTCGGTCGGGGCGGCGACCTACATGTGCTTCACGCTCGGGGGTCTCGACGTCTCGATCGAAGGCGAGGTCCTCGACGCGAAGGGCCAGGCGATTCCCGGCCTGTACGCGATCGGCGGTTGCGCGTCGAACATCGCCCAGGACGGTTCGGGCTACTCGAGCGGGACCTGCATCGGCGAATCGACGTTCTTCGGTCGCCGGGCGGGAAGGCACGCGGCACGGGTCGCCGCGGGACGTTAGATTTCCGGGAACGACAAGGAGAGAGACATGCGTGGCGATCCGGCGATCATCAATGCCCTGAACGA
>JBIPOQ010000205.1:0-6506 GCA_044379055.1 Myxococcota bacterium | reverse complement strand
CGAGATCCTGACCTCCGAGCTGACGGGGATCAACCAGTACTTCATCCACCACAAGATGTGTGCCAACTGGGGCTACTCGAAGCTCTCGAAGAAGAAGCGCTCCGAGTCGATCGACGAGATGAAGCACGCCGATCGCGTGATCGAGCGGATTCTCTACCTCGACGGCATCCCGAACATGCAGCGCATGAATCCGGTCCGCGTCGGCGAGAACCCGATCGAGCAGCACCAGCTCGACCTCGAGCTCGAGAAGGAGGCCGTCGACCGCCTCAACAAGGGCATCGCGCTGGCGCGCGAGAAGCTCGACAACGGCACGCGGGAGCTCCTCGAGAGCATCCTGACGGACGAAGAGGAATCGGTCGACTGGCACGAGACCCAGCTGCATCTCGTGCAGGAGATCGGCCGGGAACGCTACCTCGCCCAGATGATCCACGAGTAGGACGTTTCGCAGCCCCGAGACCCGCGGAGGCGGGTCGGGGCAGGTCGAGGCGGAGGAGCGACGGCCTGGACGCACGACCGGCGACCCGCGCGGCGAAGGAGCGATTTTCCTCGGGCGGTCGGCCGTGGATGCTCGTGCTTCGTGGGCAGTGGGGACTGCGCGTCGATCGCGTGCTCCTCTGGACGACCGGTTATTCGCTCGTGACCGCCCAGTACGCCTGGGCGACCGGTCAGCCCTATACCGATACGCTCATGCTGACGACGACCGGTGCGAAGACGGGCGCGTCGCGCATCGCCTGCCTGCCGTATTTCCGCGTCGGCGACGACCTCGTCGTCCGCGGCAGCAACGGCGGTGGCCCGACCGATCCCCACTGGGTCCACAACGTCCGTGCGCATCCCGAGGCCCGCATCCGGATCCATCGCCGAGAGCGCCCGGTCCGCGCGCACGTCGCGACGGGGGACGAGCGGGCGCGGCTCTACGCGGCGCTCTGCCGGCAGAGCGCGTCGACCGAGGGCTATCAGCGCATGTGCGCGCCGCGCGAGCTGCCGCTCGTCGTGCTGCGCGGGTGGGGCGAGGCCTGATCCCGTCCGAGCGGCCTAACGCGGCCGATCGCCCGCCAGCGTCGTGCGGTGCATGACCCGGAGATGGCCGTCGTAGCCTCCCTCGGCGAAATGCATCGTCGAGCGGTTGTCCCAGAGAACGACCATGTCCTGCTGCCAGCGATGCCGCAGGACGAACTCGTCCTTCGTCATGTGGTCGTACAGGAATTTCAGCAGCGTGAAATTCTCCGCAGGCGTCAGGCCTGCGATGCGGACGGTGTAGACGGGATTCACGAAGAGCGCCTTGCGGCCCGTGACGGGATGGATTCGGACGAGCGGATGGGTCTCGGTCTTCTCGGCTTCCTCGGAGACGAGGATCTTCATCGTGCGTCGGTCGGCGTCCCGGGCGAGGACGCCGCGCGGGCCGTAGGCGAAGGCGGCGCTGTGGACGGCCTCGAGTCCCTCCAGCAGGCGCTGCATCGTTGGCGACAGGGCTTCGAAGGCGCGGGCCGTGTCGGCGTAGAGCGTGTCGCCGCCGACGGGGGGTACGACCTTCGAGTGCAGGATCGTTCCGGCCGGCGGGCAGGGCTGGAAGCTCCAATCGGAATGCCAGGCCGCGCCGAAGTTCTGGACCGTCTCGTCCGCTTCGCGGCGCAGCTCGAGGATGTTCGGGTGGCCGGGCATCGGGGCGATGAAGGGGTCCTCGCCGAAGGCGCCGAGGGCGAGGGTGAAGGCTTCGAGCTCGGCGGGCTCGAGGCGTTGATCGGGGAAGACGAGCACGGCGTGCCGCGCCCAGGCCGCATGGAGCGCGGCGACCGCGTGGCTCGCGAGCGGCTGGCCGAGGTCGAGCCCCGTCACCGTCGCGCCGAAATCGGCGGCGAGAGGGGCGACCGCGATCGTTCCCTCGGCGCCCCTCGTTTCCCGCGTCCCGGGCTTTGCCATGATCGTGTCCTCGTGGGAGACGCATAGCCCAGCGGCGCTCGGTGTCCTCCCGGTCCGCGAGCGGCATTCGAGACGCCCGGTCGGGCCCGGGTGTTCCGATCGCCCTGCGTGGGCGAACATCGCAGAGTCGAGGCGGGCGGGCAGACGGGGACGGGTCATGGCGGATTTCGTGCTGGTGCATGGTGGGTTGGCGGGGGCGTGGTGCTGGGCGCTCTTCGAGCCCGAGCTGCAGCGCCTGGGCCATCGCACCCATACCCTCGACCTGCCCATCGAGGATCCCGCCGCGACCCTCGACGACTACGCCGACGTCGTGGTCGGGGTCATGCGGGGGCTGGATCGCCGCCCGTGGCTCGTCGGGCATTCGATGGGCGGTCTGGTCGTGCCCCGGGCGGCGCTCTTGCAGCCTTCCGCCGGGCTGATCTTCCTCTGCGCCGGCTTTCCGCCGACCAGCGAAGCCGAGCACGAAGAGAATCAGCGCACGCGCGATCCGGGCAACGAGGCGCATTTCCTTCCGGCCGGGGAGGGCCGCATCCGGCTCTCCTTCGAGGCCGCCGCCCACGACTTCTTCAACGACTGTCCGCCGGCGCTCCAGCGCTGGGGGCACGATCGCTTCCGCCCCCAGGCGGTGGCGGCGTTCGCCGACTACGCGCCGATCGCGCGCTACCCGGACGTCCCGATGCACGCGATCATCGGGTCCGACGACCACATCGTCTTGAAGGAGCCGCACCGCGCGATGATCCGTCGCCGCATCGGCGTCGAGCCGGTCGAGCTGCCGGGCGGGCATTGTCCGTTCGTGGCGCGTCCGCGCGCGCTCGCCGAGATCATGGACGGCATGGTGAGGGCAGAGCGGCGCGATTCCTGAGCGTTCGGCCGGCGCGGATCCGGCCCGGTTGACTTTCCCGATCCGGGGTCGTATCCCTGCCGGGCGCCTTCGTTCTCCCGGCCCGGGACGGGCCTCGGATGGCGCCCCAGGAGCCCTCCGATGCAAGACGTCCGCAAGATCCTCGACCTGCCGCCCTGCTGTCAGGTCGGCTTCGTCTACCCGAAGCTCGAGGACGCCCTCGCGCAGTACGAGCCGATCTTCGGAAAGTTCCAGGTCGTCGACTACGGCGTCATGGAGGGCGCGACCTTCCGCGGCAAGCTCGCGCCGTACCAGCTGAAGCTCGCGGTCGCGTACACGGGCGAGCTCGAGCTCGAGCTCATCGAGTGGGTCAGCGGCGATACGCCCCATCGCGAGTTCCTCGCGAAGGGCCGCACGGGCCTCCACCATCTCTCGTTCCACGTCCCCGATCTCGATGCCGTCGTCGCCCAGGCGAAGGGCCTCGGCTTCGAGCCGATCTGGTACCACGCGATGAGCGACGAGATCAAATACACCTATCTCGAGCGGCCGACCGACCCGGTCCTGATCGAGCTCACACAGCGGCCCTGGTCGGGCGGCAACGTCCAGCGCGCCTAGCACGCCTGGCCCAGACATCGGAGTCCACTCTTGGTCCTGCTCAGTCTCGACATCGACGGCACCCTCGAAGTAGGGGATCCGCCGGGCACGATCCCGCTCGCGTGGATCCACCGCGCCCGCGCCCTCGGCTACCTCGTCGGCTCCTCCTCCGATCGGGTCATCAGCGACCAGGAGCGCCTCTGGCAGCGCCACGGCGTCGAGATGGACTTCGTCGGCCACAAGCACAAGCTCGACGAGGTCAAGGCCCGTTTTCCCCAGGCCACGCGCTGGATCCACATCGGCGACGGGAACGCCGACGAGGTCTACGCGTTGCGCCACGGCTTCGAGTTCCACTGGGTCCACGAGGTCCCCGCCGAGGGCACGCCGGGCTGGATCTTCTGATCCGCCGCGAGGGAACGAAGCGAACGGAATCGCCGGAGCGATCGGCAGGCGAGCAGGGAAGCAGAGGGGGCGACGTGGATCGGACGCTGAAGGGCAAGGTCGCCATCGTGACGGGGGCGGGGCCGGGGATCGGTCGCGCGACGGCGCTGCGCTTCGCGCAGGACGGTGCCGACGTCGTCGTCGCGGCGCGCCGCCGGGAGCCGCTCGAGGCGATGGCGGCGGAGCTCGCGCAGGAGACCGGTCGGCGCGTCGTCGCCGTGCCCGCGGATCTCAAGGATCTCGACGATTGTCGCCGGGTCGTCGCGAAGACGGTCGAGGCCCTCGGGCGCGTCGACGCGCTCGTCAACGTCGCGACCCATCCCCACCAGCGTGCCTCGGTCGCCGAGATGGACTGGAAGGCGTATGCGGAGTCGCTCCAGCTGAACGTCGTCGGCACGATGACGATCTGCGGGGAGGCGGCGCTCCGGATGGCCGAGACCGGCGGCGGCGCGATCGTCAACATCGGGACTCTCGCGACGACGGCGCTCCAGGCGAAGGGCGCCGAGTACAGCTCGACGAAGACGGCGATGATCGCGATGTCGAAGGTGCTCGCGCGGGAGATGGGTCGGAAGAACGTGCGCGTCAACATCGTGACGCCGGGCTATACGACCGGCGAGCCCCTCGACCGCTTGTTCGAGCAGATGGCGGCGGGCCTCTCGATCACGCCCGAGGAGATGAGTCGGCGCCTCGCGAAGTCGGCGGTTCTCGAGCGCCACGTCGATCCCGAGGACATGGCCGAGGCCTGTCTCTTCCTCGCCTCCGACCGGGCGCGCAACATCACGGGCATCGAGCTGCACGTCACGGCGGGGCAGTGGATCTGAGCCGCGGTCGCGCCCCGGGGCCCTTCGATCGAACGACGACGCGACGCGCGGGGACCGCGCGCGACGAGAGGAGACCGAGATGAGCAACCAGCCCAGGCTGGTCGAGATCGACGAGCCGGTGATCGGCGTTCGCCGCATCACCCTGAACCGCCCCGAGAAACGCAACGCGCTCTCGAACGCGCTGCGGGGCGATCTGCTGGCCGCGCTCCGGGAAGCGGACGGCGATTCCAGCGTCCACGTCTCGATCCTGCGCGGGGCCGGGGGCTGCTTTTCGTCGGGCTACGACCTCGGATCCGATCTCGGCAGCAACCAACCTTATTTCACCTCGCAGGTCGGCATGCAGTGGGCGCGCCACGTCTCCGAGGGCTGGATGTCGATCTGGGACCTCGCGAAGCCGGTGATCGCCCAGGTCCATGGTTATGCAATGGCGGGGGGGCTCGAGCTCGTCGGCGCCTGCGATCTCGCCTACGCGGCGGCCGATGCCCGGCTCTCGCATCCGGTGACGCGCTTCGCGCTGCCCGACTTCGACTGGTTTCCGGTCGGCCTGTCGTGGCGCCATGCGATGGAGCTGCAGGTCGCGGGGCGGGAGTTCTCCGGCGCGGAGGCGGCGGCGATCGGGCTGGTGAACCAGGCCTTCCCGGCGGCCGAGCTCGACGCGCGGGTGCTCGAGATCGCCGAGCGGATGGCGAAGGTCTCGATCCCCGTGCTCACCGTCAACAAACGTGCGGTCCATACGGCGATGGAGGCCCGCGGTGCGCGCAGCGTGATCCGCACCCTCGGCGATCTGCAGGCCGGACCGCATCTCGCGAAGATGGGCGCCTCCGAGATGCTCGAGCGCGTCAAGAAGGGGAGCTGAGGCCTTGCGGCCGATCCCGGCCCGGGCGAGCGAGATCGACGCGCGCTGGCTCGAAGAGGCGCTCGCGCCCCGGCATCCCGGTGTGCGGGTCGCATCCGTCGAGCTCGTCGCGCGCAGCGAGGTCACGAACCACCACGCCGCTTTGCGGGTCCGTTATGCAGAGCCGGCGGGCGCGCCCGAGTCGCTCTTCTGCAAGATGCTCCCCGAAGAGCCGGGTCGACGGGCCGCGATCGCGGCGACCGACATGGGGCTTCGCGAGGCGCGGTTCTACGACGGCCTCGCGCCGCGCCTCGGGCTGCACGTCCCGCGTGTCCATGGCGTTCGATTCGACGAACGCAGTGGCGCCTTCGTGCTGCTGCTCGAGGACCTGAAGGCGAGGGGCTGCACGGTCTCGAGCGGTCCCGAGAGCGTCTCTCCGGATGCGGCGGCGCGGCTGCTCGAAGAGCTCGCGGAGCTCCACGTCCGCTTCGAGGACCCCGCCCGCCGGCGGCAGGAGGCAGCCTTCGTCGCGCCGCCCGATCCGCCCTCCGACTACGGCTCGACGCGCCTCGCCTTCGCCCTCGACCAGCGACGGGACACGATCGGAGACGCCTTCGCCGAAGCGGCGCGGCTCTACATCGATCATCCGGGACCGCTCCACGCGCTCTGGGCCGCGGGCCCATCGACGGTCATCCACGGCGACTGCCACATCGGCAACTTCTTCTTCGACCACGGCCGAACGGGCCTGCTCGACTGGGGCATGATCGTCGTGTCGACGCCGCTCCGGGACGTCAGCTACTTCCTGCAGATGGCGCTCTCGGTCGAAGACCGGCGCGTCGTCGAGCGGTCGCTCCTCGGCCACTACCTCGGCGCGCGCCGCGCACTCGGCGGCAGCGACATCGATCCCGACGAAGCCTTTCGGACCTATCGTCTCCAGGCCGCCTATCTCGCGCCGGCGTCGTGTCAGGTCGTGACCTTGCCCGAGGACGCGACGCCTGCGCGCCGGCGCTTCGCAGCGGCCTTCCAGCGCCGGGCCGAGGCGGCGATCGAAGATCTC
>JBIPOQ010000280.1:0-5255 GCA_044379055.1 Myxococcota bacterium | reverse complement strand
TCCGGCGCTTCCGGGGCTAGGCGCTCCGATCGAGGTCGGCCTCCGGATCCTCTTCTTCGTCGCGATCGGCTCCTTCCGTCCGCAGTCGGCCGGCCTCGATGTGCAGCCCCATCAGGCGGGCGACGAAGATCGCGATGTAGAGCTGGCCCGTCAGGGCCTCGCCGGCGGTCAGCATCTGGGCGATCTCCGTCGCGGGCCGGATGTCGCCCAGACCCGTCGTCGTCAGCGTGATGAAGCTGAAGTAGAGGAGTCTCGCCGGCAGGGCGCTCGCGTCGACGCACATCTCGCCGAGTGGACGGTCCCCGACCATGAAGGCGCTCGGGTCGAGGTCGATCAGCAGACGGTAGACGGTCGTGAAGCTGAGGCCGATCAACAGGTAGACGCAGATCCCGCCGATCACGGTATCGATCTGGACCCGTCGGGTCTGGACGACCGAGTTGAGGATCAGGAACGTCGTCAACACGAGCAGCGCGAGGCCGAAGAGGTCGCCGACGACCCGCGGCGCGCTCGCGTCGACGACGATCGCGAGCACGTTGCCCGAGACGGCGCCGAGGCCGGCTGCCAGCGCGATCCCGCTGATCCAGTGGTGCTTGCGATTGGCCCAGACCGCGGCCGTCAGGACGAGACTGAAGAGCGCCGGAAAGCGCAGCGTCCGTCCCGCCGACCACTCGAGCAGCGGCAGCGCGACCATCATGAAGACGAGCGACGCGAGCAGCAGAGCGTGGCGGCCGAGCGCCCGTCCTTCGCGATCCCTTCGCGCGAGCTGACCGAGCCAGGTCATTCGAGGGCCGTCGGGTGGTAGCGGTTCAGGTCGAAGAGGCCTGCCTCGATCGGGTCGTCTTCGTAGGCGCGGGCCTGGAACCAGTCGTAGGCGGGCCAGAATCGGGCGTCCGATCGATTGATCCCGTAGCGATGCAGGCGCGCGACGTCCTTCGGGGAGCCGTCGAAATTCTTCAGCAGGTCGAGGAAGTCGGGAACGTCCTCCGCCTCGAGATCGACGAAATAGCTCGGATAGGAGCCGATCAGCCCGGGCAGGAAGTCGATCGTGTCCTTCGTCCGGTCGAGCGTCTCCTTCTCGAAGAGGATCGAGCTCACGTTGTCGTGCCAGCGGTTCGCGACGATCGAGAGGGCCCGATCTTCTCCCCCGAATCCTCGTACGCGCACCCAGACGATGTTGACCTCGAAGCCGTTCAGGTGCTCGACGAGCCCCTGACCCGGCTTGGTCAGCGCGCGCAGGGCGTCATAGACGTCGTCATGAGAGACGATCTGCGGTGGCATCCGGCGGTCCTCGCCGGCGCGACGATAGTTGATGGGGTCGAGGCCGATGCCGGTCGAGGGCAGGAGGTGTCGCTCGACGACGCGCTCGACCAGCTCGCGCTTCGGATTGCGGGTTCGGTAGTCGATCTTCGTGCCGCGGTTCGACATGATTTCGGCGCTCTTCGTGTCCTCGTGGGCGCCGATGCCGACGTACCAGGAACGGAACGTCTTTGCGCGGATCCCGGGCGGCAGGAAGTGGATGAAGTTGAGCTCGCCCTCCATGCGCAGGTAGTCCATGTAGCGCCGCACGTTCACCTGGTGCGCGAGGTTGCCGAAGACGTCGAAGCCCGCGACGAGGGCGTAGTAGATGCGTTCGAGCTGGGCGTAGTCGATGACCCAGAGGGTGCGGGGCAGCCGGCCGAGGGCGCCCTTGTGGACCGAGGCGCTGTCGAAGTGGCGGTAGATGGTGAGCAGGGGGGCGTCGATCGCGCGGCGGCCCTTCCAGATGTCGTCGAAGCCGTGGCCTTCCGGACGCATCTGGTCGTAGAGCCTCGACTTGGCGCGGTAGTACGCCGCATAACGCTCGCGGTAGTCGTCGCTGAAGGTCTCCGTCAGCCGCTCGTTGCTGCCCTTCTCGTTGGGGAGCCGGAGCTTCTCGGCGTGTCGGATCAGGAACTCGGGTTGGTTCGCGACGAGGTCCTGGGCGGGATCCATGAAGAGGACCCAGAAATGGTCGTGGATGACGTTGAGCGCGACCTGGCCCTTGCAGACCGGGCCGCGGATGAAGGTCCGGATGACGTATTCGGAATGGTCGAGCAGGAACTCGTAGCGCGAGCGGGGCGGGATCTGCGCGTAGATGACGAAGGGGTTGGCGCCGAGGGCCTCGTCGTAGGGCATGCGGTGGGGCGTCTCGAGCCAGGCGGGCTCGAGGAAGAGCGCTCGGTAGCGGGCGAGGGTGTCGTCGCCGAATCCGACGACCATGTGGGTCTTGTGGACGATCGTCGAGTGGATGCGGCGGAAGCGGTACGAGAAGCTCGCCGTGCCCGGATCGTCGTAGGGGCGGAGGCTCGGAATCACGCGGATCGGCTCGCCGGGGGGCGTCGTCGAGCGGACGAGCTCGTAGAAGCCCTCGGCGCCGACGGCGGTGAAGCGGATGTGGGCCAGGAAGAAATGCTCGAAGAGGTAGCGCGCGGTCATCGCGTGCTTGGCGTCCGGGCGGTTGAGGAAGCGCTCCCACTTCTCGATCTCGTGGCGGGCGACCGCGTTCGGGGATTCGAGGGCCCGTTGCTGGTCGGCGTCGGGTCCGGGCGCACCGCGGGCGAGCCAGGTCGCGAGCGTCGCGTGCTCTTCTTCGGCGAGGGGCGGCAGTCCGAAGGGCATGCCGCGATCCGGATGCTTCGCGAGGAAGGCACCCATCTCCCCCGCGTCGGCCGGGCAGGCGGCATCACTCGCTTCGGCGTGGTAGTCGCCGACGGACTTCGGGAAGCGCCGCTTTGCCTCGAGCAGATAGAGCATCAGGGCGTCGTTCGCCGGCGACGAGGCACGGCTCTCGAGCACGCTGTGGAAATCGAGCGCGCGCCAGCCCGCCTCGGTATCGGCATCGGTGAAGAGTCGTGTCGGCTGCATCGGTCGGATGCGCGCCGGCGGGTAGATCGCGTTCTGGCTCGCGCCGCGCTCGGCCCCCTCGAAGGAATCGAGCTTCAGCTGGCAGGGCGCGTTGTAGCAGGAGTGGCAGACCGCGCAGCGCCGATCGAGGATCGGCTTCACGTCCCGGAGGAACTCCACCGGCCGCGAGACGGGCTCGACCGGGATCGGCGGCAGGGGCGTCGGGGCGCAGGCGGTGCCGAGGCTGAAGAGCGTGACGAACACGATCAGGAAGCGCAGCATTCGGATCTCTCGCGAGCGTCGACCGGGCGTCGGCGGCGCCACGATCGAGGTCGTGCGGCCGCCCGATGCGAGGCCTCAGTTCGCGAGATAATGCAGCAGATCGTGGTTCGTCACGATGCCCGCGAGGTTCTCCTCCTCGTCGAGGACGACCAGCGCATGGAAGTCGCCGACACCGATGCGATCGATCGCCGCCTCGACCGGCTCGTCGACGTAGATCGTCTCGAGACCGGGGGTCATGACGTCGGCGGCGATCTCGTGGCCGTAGAGACCGGCGGAGAGCTTCTCGGCACCGTGCCGGCGCGCGACCCGGACGAGATCCCGGGTCGAGATCATGCCGACCGGGCGGCCGGCATCGACGACCGGGATGTGGTGGCAACGCTCGTCGGTCAGCATCCGCCAGACCTCGAGCAGGCTCTGGTCCGGGCGCGCCGTTCGCACATGGCTCGTCATCACTTCGCGAATGGTCACGCCGCGGCGGCTCGAATCGGAAGTCATCGCAGGGCTCCTCCTGGGGGACTCGGGGTCCAGAGAGGGAGCACGATCCGTGCCACTCGGGGGGCGACGTCGAGCCGGCCGCGCCCGTCCGGCGAGACATTCGTGCACCGCGCGAGACTCTTCACCCCGCTCCCGCGCTCTCGCCGTCCAGACGGCGGAGTTGGCGGTCGTGGAGACCGGCGAAGAAGGCGAGGGCGGTGATTGCGCCGAGGAGCGCCGTGAACATGTCGGATTGCGTGTCCCAGGGATCGCCCTGGGTTCCGAGGAATTCCTCCGCGCCCTGGCCGAGGAGCAAGGCCGCCGCCCACTCGATCAACTCGTAGGTCGCGCTGATCGCGAGCACCACCGAGACGACGAGGAACGCCAGCATCCGGGGGCCGTTCACGAAGGCGCCGCGGATCAGGATCTCGCGGGCGATCAGCGCCGGAACGAAGCCCTGCGCAAAATGGCCGATCTTGTCGTACGGGTTGCGCTCGAGGTCGAACAGCTCGGCGATCTCGAATCCCAGCGGGACCCGCGCATAGCTGTAGGCGCCGCCGTAGATCAGGATCACGCCGTGGAGGAAGATCAGCGCGTAGACGAGGGTCGTCAGCGGAAAGCGCCGCCGGGTCGCGAAGAGGATCGGCCAGGCGATCACGACCGGCGCGACCTCCGCGATCCAGGTCACCCGGTCGAAGGGCTCGAGGCCCGAGACGACGAGCAGCGCGAAGAGCACGGCCGAGCCGATCAGCAGGAGAGGCGCGCGGTTCGACGTCATTTCGGAGGGGAAACTAGCGGGTCGCGCGGGGCGCGTCGCCGAGGCCCGCTCAGTCGAGTCGCTTCCGCATCTGGATCCGGAAATCCGCGAACCCGAGATCGCGATAGAGCCGCGCCGCTTCGGGGTTCTTCGAGAGGACGCCGATGTCGAGCCGCTTCGTCCCGAGCGATCGCGCGAAGTCCTCCGCCGCGGCGAGGAGCCGTCGACCGAGGCCGCGTCGCCGATGCGTCGGCAGGACCACGAGATCCGAGACGTAGGCATGCTCGATCGGCTCGTCGTCCGGCGCGTCGGGCGGGACGCGTCCCAGGACGGCGACGAATCCGACGATGCCGCCGTCGATCTCGGCGACCAGGATCCGACCCGAATACCGGGCCACGCGCTCGAGCACGACGTCGAGATAGTCGTCCGCCATCGCTTCCCCCCGCGGCAGCGAAGGCTCGATCGCCCGCTCGAACTCCTGCAGCACGACGCCACAGGCGCGCACGGCGTCGCGGTCCCGGGCGGGTTCGTAGGGGCGGAGGGTCGGCGGCTTCATCGATCCAGTCCGATCGGAGGCTCGAATCGCGCCATGGGCGTGCCGGGAAGCCTTTCCCGGGCGCTCGGCTCCATCCCGATGGCCCTGCGCATTCCACGGCTCCCGGCTGCAGGGCAGCATAATCCCCGCCTGCGCGACAAGCGAGCCGGCCTCTGCCAACTTGAGCGCGCAATGGCTGCGATGGACTGTGCGACGGAGAGGAAGACCGGGTGGGGAGCACAGGGCGGAGCGGAGCGGGGAACGAAACGGTCGTCGCGCCGACGAACGGCGAGCGGACCCCCGTCGAGCCGGACGTCGGCGAAGCCGGGACGAACGGGGCGCTCG
>JBIPOQ010000279.1:0-5265 GCA_044379055.1 Myxococcota bacterium | reverse complement strand
GAGGACTCGCCGGTCCGCGTCAACGTCGTCAAGGTCGACGACGAGATGGGCGGCATGAGCAACATCATCTACCTCTTCGACGGCGGTCGCGAAGACGCGATGAAGGAGCCGGCGGTCCTGCGCGAGATCGAGCGCCTGCAGAACCTCGCCCTCGAGGATGCCTGGCTGGTCCGCAAGACCTACTCGATCGTCGACATCGTGAAGGACCTGAACCAGTCCTTCCACGCCGACGATCCCGCCTATCACCGGATTCCGGATACGCGCGAGGAGGTCGCTCAATACCTCCTCCTCTACGAGTCCTCGGGCGGCGAGGAGGCCGAGGAGCTCGTCTCCCCCGACTACCGCGTCGCGAGCCTCGAGCTCCGGGTGCGCGTCGGCCGGATCGTCCACATGGCCGCCCTGGTCGATCGCCTCGACGAGGCCCTCGTCGCAGAGCCGCTCGAGGAGTCGAAGTTGACCCTGACGGGCATCGGGGCGCTCTGGCTCAAGCTGACCAATTACATCGTGTCGAGCCAGGTTCAGGGGCTCGGGATCGCGCTGGTCGCGATCACGCTGGTCATGGTCGTCCTGTTCCGGTCGATCCCGATCGGGCTCATCGCGATGATCCCGAACGTGGTGCCGGTCCTGCTCGCCCTCGGCGCGATGGGTTTCTTCGACATCACGCTCGACTACAACAAGGCGACGATCGCGTCGATCGCGATCGGCATCGCCGTCGACGATACGATCCACCTCATGTCGCGCTTCCGGCTCGAGTTCGGGATCCACCGCAACTACGCCGTCGCCTTGCGGGCGGCGATGCAGGACGTCGGGCGGGCCGTCGTCCATACCTCGATCGCGCTGGTGCTGGGCTTCCTCGTCCTCACGCTCTCGGAGCTGCGCTCGCAGGCCTTCTACGGAATCCTGCTCGCGGCGTCGCTGACGACCGCGCTGATCGCGGATCTCTTCCTGCTGCCGCCGCTCGTCCTCTGGCTCAAGCCTTTCGGGCCCGAGCAGGAGCGGAAGACCGCGGAGCCGGCGGCCGAGGCGGAGAGAGCGGCGGCCTGAGGGCGCGTCGCGCCCTTCCTGGGGGCTTCAGCGGGAGAAGCCGAGGGCCTCGGCGACGGTCGGGTGGACGATCTCGCCCCGGCGGACGGTGAGCCCGCTCGAGAGGCCGGGCTCCCGCTCGAGGGCGGCATCGATGCCGAGCATCGCGAGCCGCCGGACGAAGGGGAGCGTCGCGTTCGTGAGGGCGAAGGTCGAGGTCCGCGGGACGGCGCCCGGCATGTTCGTCACGCAGTAGTGGACGACGCCCTCTTCGACGTAGGTCGGGCTCGCATGGGTCGTCGGGCGGCTCGTCTCGAAGCAGCCGCCCTGATCGATCGCGACGTCGACGACGACCGAGCCCGTCGGCATCGCACGCACCATCGCCCGATCGACGAGCTTCGGCGTCGCCGCCCCCGGCACCAGCACCGTCCCGACGACGAGATCCGCCCTCGTCACGAGCTCGCCGATCGCATCGCGCGTCGAGTAGACCGTTCGCGCGCGGCCGTCGAAGCGCGCCGCGAGCTCGCGCAGCCGGGGCAGGGCCCGATCGACGATCGTCACGTCGGCGCCGCAACCGATCGCCATCTCCGCGGCATGGGATCCCGCGATGCCGCCGCCGATGACGACGACCCGCGCCGGTGGCACGCCGGGGACACCGCCGAGCAGGATGCCGCGGCCGCCGGCCGCGCGTTCGAGACAGTGGGCACCGACCTGGATCGCCATCCGACCGGCGACCTCGCTCATCGGCGTCAGCAGGGGGAGGGATCCGTCCGGGGCGACGACGGTCTCGTAGGCGATCGCGGTCGCGCCCGACGCGAGCAGCGCCCGGGCCTGGGGGGCGTCGGCGGCGAGATGGAGGAAGGTGAAGAGGACCTTGCCCTCGCGGAGCCGTGCGGTCTCGACGGGCTGGGGCTCCTTGACCTTGACGATCAGATCGGCGGCGTCGAAGAGCGCGTCGACGTCGGGCTCGATCCGGGCCCCGGCGGTCGCGTACTCCGCGTCGGCGAGGCCGACCCCCGCCCCGGCGCCGGCCTGGACGAGGACCTCGTGGCCCGCGCGTGTCAGCTCCCGGACGCCGCTGGGCGTCATGCCGACCCGGTACTCGTGGCTCTTGATCTCGGTCGGTACACCGATCCGCACGCCCCACCCCCCGGTTTCGTCGCCGATCGACCCAGGATACAACGGAAGCCCCGCGCGGAGCCTTGAGGCGACTCTCACCCGGCCGGCTGTCCCTCGGTTCCCGCCCCGCCCGCACGACCTGGGACAGCTCGCCCCGGTCCGGCCGCGCGCGCCACAGCCCACCGGCGTCTCGAGCCCCCTGAACGCGCCCCGTCGCGGCACGCGAATTGCTCATGAGTTGCCTTGGAGGAAACAGGCAATGGTCGAGCTGGAGACTTCGGATCCGTTGTTCGCGCTCCGCGAGGAGAACCGCGTTCGGCTGCTCGAGAGCCAGGCGGAGTGGAATCACCGCCTCGGCGCGATCGGCGCCGATCGCACGCGGGCGCGCGGTCCCCTCGATCCGGATTTCGCCGAGCAGGCGGTCCAACGCGAGAACGATGCGACGCTCGATGCCCTCGACGTTCGCGGCCGCGCGGCGCTCGCCGCGATCCGTGCGGCGCTCTCGCGGATCGAGTCGGGCAACTACGGCTGGTGCGTCGCGTGTGGGGTGCCGATCGCGCTCGAGCGGCTGCGCGCGGAGCCGTCGGCGGATCGCTGCCTCGGATGCTCGAGCTGAGCCCGGGGCTTCGAAGGCTTCGCCGGTTCGATCAGGCCGAGAGGACGCAGGCAGCGATCGTCGCGGCCGTGAGCGGCGCGCCGAGGCGGATGTAGTCGCCGAAGCGGTAGCCGCCCGGACCGTAGACCATCGTATTCGTCTGGTAGCCGATCGGCGTCAGGAACGAGTTCGAGGCAGCGACGGCGATCGCGATGGCGAAGGCGCGGGGGTCGGCGTCGAGCTGGCCCGCGGTGGCCATCGCGATGGGGAACATCAGCGCCGCGGCGGCGTTGTTGCTGATGAACTCGGTGAGCGTCACGGTCGCGATCACGATGCCCAGCAGCACCGCGCGATTTCCGAACTGTGAGAACGCCTCGACGATGCCCGAGCCGAGGGCGGCCGCGAGGCCCGACTCCTCGATCGCTGCGCCGATGCCGAACGAGGCGGCGATCACGATCAGCACGTCGATCTCGATCGAGTCGCGAGCGGCCTGCGCCGAGAGGACCCGGGTCGCAACGAGCACGACGGCGCCGATCAGGGAGGCCTGGAGGATCGGAAGCGTGCCGCTGCCTGCCACCGCGACGATGGTGAACGTCACGAGACCGACCCAGACCGCGTTGCCCGTTCGGATCGGGGCTTCCTCCTCGCCCTCGAGCGACGTGATGACGAGGAAGTCGGGGCGTCCGCGCCAGCGCTCGCGGAAGCCGGGATCGGCGAGCAGCAGCAGCGTATCGCCGGTGCGGAGCTTGACCTGGCCGAGCTTCGCGACCAGGGGCTGGCCCTCGCGATGGATCGCGATGATCGCCGACTGATAGCGCTCGCGGAAATTCGCCTCCTTGGGCGTCTGGCCGAGGAGGGGAGACTCGCGGCCGATCACGACCTCGATGACGTGTCGGGTCGGCGCTTCGACGCTCGCCATGTGGACGCGTTCGGCGGAGTCGAGGCCCTCGATGTTCTGGAGGTCGAGGATCAGGCGGGCCTGGCCGACGAAGAGGAGATGGTCGCCCTCGCGCAAGGTCGTCGTCGGCGCGACGGGGGCGATCGGATCGCCGTCGCGCTCGATCTCGACGAGGAAGACGCCCTCGAGATGGCGGAGTCCCGCCTCCTCGACGGTGCGCCCGTCGAGAGGGCCGCCGGTCTCGACGACCATGCGCACGACGAAATCACGGCCCGGATCGTCGAGGGCGCCGCGCGGCGGCTGGCGATCCGGCAGCACCCGGCTCGCGGTCACGGCGAGGACCAGGATCCCGACGATCGCGACGGGAAGGCCGACGTGGGTCATCTCGAAGAGGCCGAGCGGTGCTTGTCCCGAGGCTTCGAGCAGGCCCGAGACGACGAGATTGGTCGAGGTGCCGATCGTCGTGACCACGCCGCCGAGGATCACGGCAAAGGAGAGCGGCATCAGGTAGCGCGAGGCGGGCAGGTCGTTGCGCGCCGCCCATTCGGAAACCGGCCGGATCAGCATCGCGACGATGGGCGTGTTGTTGAGGAAAGCCGAGGCCGCGGCCGAGGGAATGCAGAGCCGAAGGATCCGCATCGCGTCGTTCGAGCCACCGCCGAGGGCGCCGCGCACCAGGGGCCGGAGCGCGCCCGAGTCTTCGACAGCGCGAGCGACGACGTAGAGAGCCGCGACGGTGATCGGCGCCGAGTTCGAGAAGCCGCTGAAGGCCTGGGTAGGATCGATCACGCCCGCGACGAGCAAGGCGACCACGGCGGATAGGATCGCCGCCGCCGGCGACGCGGTGCCGCGGACCATGAAGACGAACATCGCGATCGCGACGGCGAGTGTGTACCAGGCTTCCCAGCTCATGGGCGGCGTAGCGTAGCCCCTCGGCGGTCGGCGCGAGGGGGAATTTTCAGGCGGCGCCGGGGTGGCGCGGGGCGTGGCAGGCGGTGCAGGAGCCGGTGATGCGCGCGGTTCCGCTGTAGTCCGGGGGCTCGCGGCGCGCGCCGATCAGGGCGCGGTCGACGTCGCGGGTGAACCGTGCGGCGTCCTGATGCAGGGCCGGATGGTTCGACCCCTCGCCCTGCCCGAGATGCCGGCCCTGGAGACGAAGCTGCTCGAGGAGGCCGACGACGGCGTCCCGATCCGCTGCGCCCGCGCCGCCCTCCCGGGCGAGGATCCGATCGAGGGCGTCCACCGCGCGCGCGAACTCCGCCATCGTGCCCTGGATCTCGGCGCGGGTCAGGTAGTGGAAATCGGGCGGATAGGTCACGGCGCGCACCGGCGCGAGGCCCTGTTCGGCGCACGCGAGCGCGAGGAGGCCGAGGAGGCCGAGAAGGCCGACGCGCAGGCCAGGCCGCGGGCCGTGTCGCCCGGCCGTCGATCGGCTCGGGCGACCCGGGCGTTCGCGTCCAGCCTGCGAGAGCGTCGTCGGGATCATGGGCTGCCTGCACCTCTCGTCCGGAAACAAGGTAGGACGGGACCCTCGGGCGCGTTCGCCGCGCGCGGTCCGCGGCGCGGTCCGCGCTGCGATGGGCGTCAGGATCGCACCGCGCGCCCCGCGGCGCACCGGGTCGTCCTCGAT
>JBIPOQ010000278.1:0-5269 GCA_044379055.1 Myxococcota bacterium | reverse complement strand
ATCCCTCGTGTTCTGCGTCCTGCCGCCCGAAGTCTCCGCCCAGACCTGCGCCGACTCGACCCCGACCCGGCAGCCCTTCTTCGGCGACGTCCACGTCCATACGGCGCTCTCCTTCGACGCCTACACGTTCGAGACCCGCAACGGCCCCCGCGACGCCTATCGCTTCGCGAAGGGCGAGACCGTCGGCCTGCCGCCCCTCGACGCGGCGGGGGAGCCGACGCGGATCCATGCGCTGCGTGTCCCGCTCGATTTCGCTGCGGTGACCGACCACGCGGAGATGCTCGGCGAGACCCGCCTCTGTACGGTCGGCAACCTCCAGAACGCGGCCTGTCAGTCGATCCGCGACGGCAACTTCGGCCTCGTCGGCTTCTACTTCGGCGCCCAGTTCACCGACGCGGATCCCCAGCGCCGCGCCTTCTGCGGCACCGGTGGGCAGCTCTGCCTGCAGGCCGCCGCATCGCCCTGGAGCGAGGTCCAGCAGGCCGCCGCCGAGTTCGACGACGCCTCGCCCGCCTGCTCGTTCTCGACCTTCGTCGGCTACGAATGGACGGCGTCGCCCGGCGGCGATACTGGACACCGCAACGTGCTCTTCCAGGGCGCCGACGTGCCCTCTCTCCCCCAGAGCTATGTCGAGGTCCAGGATCCGTTCGCCCTCTGGAGCGCGCTCGATACGCAGTGCGCGAGCGTCGGCGGCGACTGCGAGGCGATCACGATCCCGCACAACTCGAATCTCAGCGCGGGCATCACGTTCGAAACGACCGGTCCCGGCGGCGCACCGCTCGACTTCTCGCAGGCGCTCTACCGCCGCGCGAACGAGCCGCTCGTCGAGCTGACGCAGCACAAGGGCGACTCCGAGTGTCGACCCGGCGTCGGGACGGCAACCGATCCGAGCTGTGCCTACGAGAAGCTCGCCACCGGCCCGCCTGCGCTCGATCCGCCGCGCATCTACGTCCGCAACGCGCTCCTCGAGGGCCTCGCGATCGGCGCCGAGGTCGGCGCGAACCCCTTCGCCCAGGGCTTCATCGGCTCGAGCGACACGCATAACGGAACCCCCGGAGCGACCCTCGAAGACGATTTTCCGGGCCATACGGGGAAGGACGACGCGACCCCCGCACAGCGCCTCGCCCCGAGCCGCGTCGGCTTCAACCCCGGCGGCCTGATGGTCGTCTACGCCGAGGAGAACGAGCGCGCTTCGCTCTTCGCGGGCATCGAGCGGCGCGAGACCTACGCGACGACCGGGACCCGTCCGACGCTGCGCTTCTTCGGGGGCTTCGACCTGCCTTCGGGCCTCTGCGCGGCGCCCGACCTCGCCGGTCAGGGCTATGCGACCGGCGTCCCGATGGGGGGCGAGCTCGCTGCGGCGACGAGCGATCCCGCGCCGCGCTTCGTCGTCGCGGCGATGCAGGATCCCGGCTCGCCCGGATTTCCCGGGACGCCGCTCGCGCAGATCGAGATCGTGAAGGGCTGGGTCGACGCGGCGGGCGGGGCCCACGAGACCGTCGTCTCCGTCGCCGGCGCTCCGCCCGGCCCGGATGCCCTCGACGAAGCGACCTGCACGACCGACGGCAGCGGGACCGCGACGCTTTGCGGCGAGTGGCAGGATCCCGACTTCGATCCCGACGAGCACGCCTTCTACTACGCGCGTCTGCTCGAGAGCCCGACCTGTCGCTGGTCGGCGCGGGAATGCCGCGCGCAGGGGATCGATTGCGCCGCGCCGCCGCCGGCCGGCTTCGAGAGCTGCTGCAACGGCGCGTTCTCCGACGCGATCCAGGAGCGGGCGACGAGCTCGCCGATCTGGGTCCGACCGGTCCCCGAGCCCGGGACCGGCGTCGGGCTCGCGACCGGGCTCTCGGCGCTCGCGCTCGCGGCGCTTCGCCGCCGGGCGCGCGGTCGCGCCGGATGGCATGCTCCCGCCCGTTCCGAGCGCGGCCGATCCGAAGCCCGCGCAGATCGTTCGAGGAGGGGAGATGGGGCGGAGCGAACCGACCGGCCGGCCGGCCGGTCGAGCGACGGAGGGACGCGAAGGAAGTCGATCGAAACGCGTCCGGGGGATCGGCCGCGGCGCGGTGGCCGCATCGCTCGCAGCCCTGCTGCTCGCGGGTTGTCCGGAAGCTGACGGGCCGACCTCGGGCGGGGCGGACGCCACGCCCCCGAACGTCGTCCTGATCGTCGTCGACACCCTCCGCGCCGACCACCTCTCGCATTACGGCTACGCCCGCGCGACGGCCGCTCCCCTCGACGAGTTTCGAAGCCGCTCGACCCTGTTCTCCCGCGCCTACTCGACCGCGCCCTGGACCGGCCCGTCGACGATGTCGATCCTGACCGGCCTATCGCCGCTGCAGCATCGCGCGACCGAGCACGGCGACGTCCTCCCCGACGAGGCGACGACCCTCGCCGAGCATCTCTCGGCCGCCGGCTACTCGACCCACGGCATCTCGTTCAATTTCGAGGTCAAGGGCAAGACCGGCTTCGCCCAGGGCTTCGATCGCTTCGACGACTTCCTCGGCAAGGTCGTCGACTATCCCGACATCCAGCAGATGGTCCGGCGCACCGAGCAGTGGCTCGCGACCGATCCCCCCGAGCCCTTCTTCCTCTATCTCCATCCGATGAACGTCCACGGCCCCTACCGCGTCCCGAAGTCGCGCCAGTCGACGCTGCTCGGCCGCCCGCCGAGCCCCGCTTTCGAGTACTGGGATCGCGCGCTGATGACGCCCCTGATGCGCAAGGGGCGGGTCGAGCTGCGCGCGCAGGTGACCCCCGAGATCGTCGAGAGCGCCATCGACCAGTACGACGTCGCGATCCGTTATTCGATGGAGGAGATCGCCCGGATCCTGTCCGCCCTCGAGCAGGCAGGCCGGATGGAGAACACGCTCGTCGTCCTGACCGCCGACCACGGCGAGGAGTTCTTCGAGCACGGCGGCTTCTCCCACGGCTTCACGCTCCACCGCGAGATCGTCCACATCCCGCTCTACCTCCATCTCCCGGGCCAGACGGAGCCGGGGAGCGACGACCGGATCGTCTCGCAGCTCGACCTCGTACCGACGATCCTCGCCCGGGCGGGGCTTCCGAAGCCTGCGGAGCTGACGGGCATCGATCTGCTAGGCGGTCGGGGCGCCGGCGATGGCGCCGGCCACGGCGCAGTCGCGCAGCCCGAGGCGGGCGCGGCGATCGGCGGCGGCGCCGAAGCGCGGCCCCTCGTCCAGCACGCGGGCTGGGCGGAGCGGGCGACGGGCCTCTCGCTCGTGCAGGGTGCCGATCATCTCGTCGATCTCGAGAAGGCCTACGACGCGCCGAGCCCGCGCCTTTCGCTCTACGACCTCGAGCGCGATCCGGGCGAGAAGAGCGATCGCGCCCGCGACGAAGCGGCGGAGGCCGAGCGCCTGCGCGGCGTGCTGCGCGCCGAAGCCGATCGCCTCGCCGAGACGGGCCGCCTCCCGGATCCCGAGAACATCCTCCACGAGCTCGACGAAGAGGACACGGCGCGGCTGCGGGCGCTCGGGTACGTCGAGTAGGGCGGCGAGCAGCGGATCTGCGCTAGGCCCGCACCACCTCGACCGGGATCCCGTTCGCGATGTGCGTCCCGCTCGGGACGTCGAGCGGTCCTTCGTCGGTCAGCTGATTCGCGTTGGCCCCTGGCTGGAGCCGGGTCGCGACCTGCGTGCGCGAGCCCGGCCGCGTATGGCCGAAGCCGTGCGGCAGGCTGACGACGCCCTGCATCATCTCGGCGCTGACCTCGACCTCGGTCACGACCTCGCCGCTCTTCGAGCGCACGCGGGCCTTCTCGCCGGTCGCGAGGCCGAAGCGCTTCGCGTCGTCGGGATGCATGAGGAGCGTGCAGCGCGCGGGGCCCTTGGCGAGGACCTGGGCGTTGTGGAGCCAGGAGTTCATGTTGCGGACCTGACGGCGGCCGATCAGGAGCAGTCGATCCTTCCGCCTCGCGTCGGCGAGGGCCGCCTTCAGGCGCGGAACGTCGGCCGTGATGTACGGGTGCGCGAGCGGAATGCGCCGGTCGGGCGTCTTCAGGACCTCGGGCAGCCGCGGCTTCAGCGGGCCGAGGTCGACGAGTCCGCCGGCCTCGCGCAGGGCACGCAGCGAGAGGCCTTCCTTCTTCGCGTCGAAGCGGTCGCCGTACGGGCCGGCGCGCAGCATGAGGTCGAGGATGCGCAGCGGTCCGCGCTCGGGGCCGATCGCAGCGATCAGCTCCGCCGGGGTTTTGCCTTCACATCGGCCGCCGGGCCGCGCGACGCTTCCCGCGATGCCGACGACCATCGCCTCGTCGAGCTGCTCGAGGGGGACCCCGGTGGCCGCTTCGACGAGGCGCATCAGGACCTCCCAATGCGGCTTCGCGCCGGCGGGGGCCTCGAAGATCGCGGGGGACCAGCGGGCGTAGTTGTGGGAGCAGGTCGTCGCGTAGGTGAAGTCGAAGTTCTCTTCCTCGACGGAGACGGTCGTCGGGAGGATCAGGTCGGCGTGGCTCGTCGTCTCGTTGAGGTAGATGTCGACGCAGACCATGAAGTCGAGCTCGCCGAGGGCGGCCGCGAGGCGATCGCCGTTCGGAGCCGAGAGGACCGGGTTGCCGGCGGCGGTCAGCAGCGCCCGCATGCGCTGCGGGCCTGCGCTCTTCTCCTCGATCTCCTCGGCCATCACGCCGGCCGGGAGCTGGCCGTCGATCTCGGGCAGGCCGCGGGCGATCGTGCGATAGGCGCCGACCGACATCGGCGCGGAGGACTCGCCGGGCTCGGATTGGCCGGCGGCGGGCCGCGGGAACATCATGCAGCCCTCTTCGTCGAAATGACCCGTCAGGATCGCGGCGACGTCGAGGAGCCAGGAGGCGAGGGTGCCGAACTCCTGGGTGCAGGTCCCGATGCGGCCGTAGAGGGCCGCCTTCTTCGTCGTCGCGTACTCGCGCGCGAGGGCGCGGATCGTCGCGGCGGGGATGCCGGTCGCCTCGGCGACGGCTTCGGGCGTGAAGTCGCGGCAGATTTCCCGGACCTCGTCGACGCCGTCGGTGAAGGCGGCGAAGCGGCCGAGGTCGACGAGGCCCTCTTCGAAGAAGACGTGGATCATCGCGGCGAGGAAGAACGCGTCCGTGCCCGGGCGGATGAAGTGGTGCTCATCGGCGAGCTCGGCGGTCTCGGTCCGCCGCGGATCGATGACGACGACGCGGCCGCCGCGCTGGCGGATGCCGCGCAGGACGCCGGGGACGTCCGGCGTCCCCATCAGGCTGCCCTGGGAGACGACCGGATTGCCGCCCATGCAGATGAAGAGA
>JBIPOQ010000277.1:0-5288 GCA_044379055.1 Myxococcota bacterium | reverse complement strand
TGTTGACGCGCTCACAGCCGCGCTGGGCGAAGAGTTCCAGCCCAGCCGTCAGCAATCGAGCACGGGCGTCTTCGAGTCGGGGTCGCGGCATCGCCTCAGCTTAAATGATTGATCTATCGCTTTCGATCCCCGATCGATTCGGGCTCTGTCGGTCATTCGATCACCCGATTACGAGGGCTCGACATTTCTGATTCATCAATCATTTACGAGTCGGTGCACAGAATCTGCAAAGCCGATGCTCCCGTTCTGCCGAAAGCGGATCACCCGCAATGCCAGCGTGCGGGGGAGGCCGCATCCCATGACGAGAACCGTCGGCATCATCCAGGCGCGCATGCGCTCCGAGCGGCTGCCCGGCAAGATCCTGTCGCCCCTCTGCGGCCGACCGCTCCTCGCCCTGCTCGCGACGCGGATCGCCCGGGCCCGGGTCGATGAGTGGTGGCTGGCGACGAGCAGCGACGCGGCCGACGACGTGACCGAGGCCTGGGGCTTCGAGCTCGGCCTGCGCGTCTACCGGGGCCATGCGACCGACGTCCTGTCCCGATTCCTGGCCGTCGCCGACGAGACCGGCGCCGACTGGCTGGTCCGCGCGACCGCCGACAACCCGTTCGTCGATGCCCCCCTCGTCGATGCCCTCGTCGCCGCGCGAGACGCGCGGGCGGACGCCAAGCTCGAGGACGCCGAGGCCATCGAGGTCTTCCGGCCCGCCGGCGGCCGCCCGGTCGGCTACGGGGTCGAGCTCGTCCACGCCGATGCCCTGCGCCGCGCGAGCGCCGCCATCCCCGCGAGCGAGCCCCATCACCGCGCCCACGTCACGAGCTGGCTCTCCGTGAACGGCCGGATCGAGTCTGTCGCCTCCCCCGCCGAGTGGCCCGAGCGCGCGGGCTGGCGCTGGACCGTCGATACCTACGAAGACCTCGCGATGGCGCGCAGCGCATTCCGCCTCTTCGGAAGCGAGGCGGCGACGATCGACTACCCCGCGATGGTGAGGCTCCTCGACGGGGTCCCGGAGATCGCGGCGATGAACGAGCACATCTTGCAGAAGAAGCTGGAGGAAGGATGAACGGGAAGCTGCTCGCTCGGGACGCGATGGCGGGTTGGGGCATCGGGGTCAGCGGCGGCGGCAGCCATCTCGGGCGCGCGATCGCCCTCGGTCTCGCCTCCCTCGGCGCGACGGTCGTCGTCTTCGGCCGCCGACGCGAGCCCCTCGAAGAGACCGCCTCTCTCGCCGCCGATCTCTCGGGCACCATCCTCCCCGAACCGGCCGACCAGCATCTCGATGCCGATCTCGCCCGCGTCCTCGACCGGATCGAGAAGGAGGCCGGGCGCGTCCACGGCTGGGTCAACAACGCCGTCGGCGGCCGCCGTTCGCTGCTGCGCTCGCTCGAGCGATCCGCCGTCGAAGAGACGGTCGAGAGCACGCTCTCCGACCTCATCCTCGCGACCGAGGCCGTCGCCGCCCGCATGATCGACCGGGCCGAGGGCGGCGCGATCGTCAACGTCGCCTCGATGTACGGCCTCGTCTCCCCGAACCCCGAGACCTACAAGAACCATCCGCAATTCCACAATCCGCCGGCCTACGGCGCCGCCAAGGCCGGCGTCATCGAGTTCACGCGTTATGCGGCGTGCCACTACGCGCCCGACGGCATCCGCGTGAACTGCGTCAGCCCGGGGCCCTTTCCGTCGCCGATCGTCCAGCGCGAGGCGGGCTTCGTCGCCGAGCTCGCGCGCCGCGTTCCCCTCGGCCGGATCGGCGAGGCGAGCGAGCTCTCCGGCCCCGTCGCGTTTCTGCTCTCGCCCCTTTCGAGCTTCATCACGGGACACGATCTCGTGGTCGATGGAGGATGGACCACGTGGTAGAGATGTCTCTCTCGTCCTGGCAGGGGATGCGCACACGCGATCCGCGGCGCCTGACGCTCGGCAGCGCGCAGTGGGGCATGCCGTACGGCATCGCGAACCGCACCGGTCCGCCGGGCGCCGACGAGCTCGCGGAGCTGCTGCGCGTCGCGCGCGATGCCGGCATCCGCGCGATCGATACCGCGCGGGCCTACGGTGAGAGCGAGGCCCGCGTCGGTCTCGCCCTCGCGGCCCACGACGACTGGCGCGTCGTCACGAAGCTCGCCCCCGACGTCGATGCCCCGGGCCTCGAGCTGTCGGAGAACCTCGGCCGGGTCGCCGCGAGCCTCGCGAAGACGCGGGAGGCGCTCGGGGTCGAATCGATCCCCGCGCTCCTGCTCCACCGCTTCGCCCATCGCCACGCCTTCGGCGGGAAGCTCTGGCGCGCGCTGCTCGCCGAGCGCGACGCGGGTCGCATCGGCCAGCTCGGCGTCTCCGCCGCGACGCCCGAGGAGGCCTGGGCCGCCCTCGACGATCCCGACATCGAGATCCTGCAGGTCGCGACCTCGCTCCTCGACCTCCGGCTCCATCGCCAGGCCTTCTTCCCCCGCGCGCGGGAGGCGGGCCGAACCGTCCACGTCCGCAGCGTCTATCTCCAGGGCGTCGCCCATCTGGGCTCGGCCCGATTGCCGCGGGGTCTCGCGGAGCTCGCGGGGGCCATGCGGACGATCGAGGGCTTCGCGGCGGAGCTCGGCGTCAAGCCGCGAACGCTCTACCTCGCCTTCGTGCGCGAGCTGCCCGGGGTCCATCCGGTCCTCGGCTGCGAGACCGCCGACCAGCTCGTCCAGCTGCTGCGCGACTGGGAGGACGAGACGATCGACGGGGCCCTGCTCACGTCCCTGCTCGACCGACTGCCCACGGCCCCCGCCGCGCTGGTCGACCCCTCCCTCTGGCCCGCGAGCGACGGATCCGCTCCTCGGGCGGGGGTGTCCGACCGAGCTGGAGCGGCGGCCGAGCCGTCGAAGCGCGGCATCGAGGCGCGCGGGGCAGCCTGGGTGGGCTGACCTCTCGCCGGACAGGCCCGCGGCGCACAGGCGAGGCTAGACTCGGCCCCGGAGCGGTGCCGATCCCCGCGTGATCGCTCCGGAGGGTTTCAGAGCGATGGGGCCGAGCCAGGCGACGGATTCGAAGAGCTTCCCGATCGGGGCGCGTCGCGGAAGCTTCGCCGCCTCGACGATCCGGTGCGGCGCATCCGTCCTCTCCGCCCGGCTCCCCAGCGTCCTCTCCAGCGTCCTCTCCATCGGCGCCTTCATCGTCCTCGCGACCGCCCTTCCCTTGCTCGCCCGCCCGGCGCGAGCCGCCGAGACCCTCGTGGAGGGGATCGCGGCCCAGGTCGGCAACGACATCGTGCTCGTCTCCGAGGTGATGGAGATCGCGCGCCCCGTCGAGGAGCGCATGCGCGAGGCCGGAGCCCCGGAGAGCGAGGTCCAGAAGGTCCGTCGCGATGCCCTCGACCGGCTGATCGAGGGCAAGCTGCTGACGTCGGTCGTCGAACGGCTCGAGCTCGGCGCCGAGCGCGAGGAGATCGACTCGGCCGTCGCCGCGATCGCCGAGGACAACGGACTGACGACCGAGGAGCTCTACAAGAGCATCCAGAGCCACGGCCTCTCCGTCGACTAGTACCGCAAGAAGATCCAGGGAGAGATCGAGCGCAGCAAGGTCGTGAACGCGATGGTGCGCTCCCGGGTCGAGGTGACCCAGGACGAGCTGCAGGCGCTCTACGACGAGCGCTTCTCGAAGCAGCCGACCGGCGGCGAAGAGGTCTACCTCCGCCACATCGTCGTCCGCAACAGCGGCGGGGCCGCGGCCTCGAGCGCCGAGGCCTGTACCCGCATCGCCACCGCCCGGACGGAGGTCGAGTCCGGCATCGACTTCCAGGAGGTCGCGCGACGCACCACGGAGATGAACCCCGAGCGCGAGGGCGACCTCGGCTGGATCCACGACTCGGAGCTCGCGTCGTGGATGGACAGCGCGATCGAGGGCCTCTCGCCCGGGCAGATGACGCCCCCCATCGAGATGCCCTTCGGCTGCAACCTGCTCGAGCTCGTCGATCGCCGACCGTTCAAGGCCGTGACCTTCGAAGAGGCCCAGCCCCAGCTGCGCAACCTCCTCTTCCAGCAGAAGACCGAGGCCGAGTACGTCAAGTGGATCGACGTGCTCCGCAAGCAGACCCACATCGAGCGCAAGGGCTCGTTCGGTGGTTGAGGCCGAGAGCCTGCTCGACCCCCGCAGTCCTTCGGCGAGCGCCTCCGATCCACGACTCGCCCGGGACTTCGAGACGATCGCGAGCCTCGCCGCGCGCGGTGATCCCGAAGAGATCACGATCCACGGCGCGCGCACCCACAACCTGAAATCCGTCGACCTCACGATTCCGCGCAACAAGCTGGTCGTGATCACCGGCCCCTCCGGCTCCGGCAAGTCGAGCCTCGCCTTCGACACGCTCTACGCCGAGGGCCAGCGACGTTATGTCGAGAGCCTCTCGAGCTACGCGCGCCAGTTCCTCGACCAGCTCGCGCGCCCCGACGTCGAGTCGATCGAGGGCCTCTCGCCCGCCGTCGCGATCGAGCAGAAGGGCGTCGGCAAGAGTCCCCGCAGCACCGTCGGCACGATCACCGAGATCGCCGACTCCCTCCGTCTCCTGTTCGCCCGGGCCGGTACGGCGCATTGCTGGCAGTGCGGCGCCGCGATCTCGCAGCAGGGGCTCGAGGAGATGGTCGACCGCGTCCTCGCCCTGCCCGAAGGCACGAAGATCCAGGTCCTCGCCCCCGTCGTCCGCGGACGCAAGGGTCAGTACAAGAAGGAGCTCGAGCAGTTCCGCCGCGACGGCTTCGCCCGGGCGCGCATCGACGGCACGATGCGCGATCTCGCCGAGGACATCGTGCTCGCCCGCGGTGCGCGCCACGACATCGAGATCGTCGTCGACCGGATCGCCGTCAAGCCCGGCGTCCGCCCGCGCCTCGCGGAGTCCCTCGCGACGGCGCTCCGCCTGGCGGACGATCTCGCCTTGATCGACGTCGTCGACGGGAACGAAGGCGAGCCGGGACGAGCCGGCGCGAAGGGCGCGGTGCCCGGTGCGGCCTCGAAAGCCGCTGCGAAGGCCTCTTCGAACCCTTCTTCGAACGCCTGGTGGCTGTCGCGCTCCGGGGCGTGTCCGACCTGCGAGATCTCGTTCCCCGAGCTCTCGCCGCGGCTCTTCTCGTTCAACAATCCCTTCGGCGCCTGCGCGACCTGCAGCGGGCTCGGCCAGCAGTCCTGGTTCGACCCGCGCCGGATCGTCCCCGATCCCTCGCGCACGCTCGCCGAGGGGGCGATCGCCGCCTTCGACCTGAAGGAGGCCCGCGGCTACTACCGCAAGCTCCTCGAGAAGGTCGCCGCCCATCTCGGGATCGACCTCG
>JBIPOQ010000276.1:0-5309 GCA_044379055.1 Myxococcota bacterium | reverse complement strand
AGACCCGGGATCTCGTTGAACTGGCGGATGATCTCCTGGATGATGGCCTGGGCCGCCTTGCCGACGGCGATCATCGTCGACGCGCCGACCGCGTAGGGCAGACAGGCGCCGATCAGGAGACCGATCAGGATCGGGGCATCGTCGAGCTTCAGGATCAGCTCGCCCATGCCCGACTCGATGCGAACGTGGTTGACCTCGAGGATGAACGCCGAGAAGAGCGACAAGACGGTCAGCGTCGCCGAGCCGATCGCGAAGCCCTTGCCGATGGCGGCGGTCGTATTGCCGACGGCGTCGAGCTCGTCGGTGATCGCTCGGACCTCCGGCCCGAGGCCGCTCATCTCGCTGATGCCGCCTGCGTTGTCCGAGATCGGGCCGTAGGCGTCGACGGTCATCACGATCGCGGTGCCCGCGAGCATGCCGACGGCGCTCATGGCGATGCCGTAGAGGCCCATTCCGTCGGGCATCACGGCGTTGGCGATGAAGCCGACGACGGCGATGATGAGGAGCGAGACGACCGTGCTCTCCATGCCGACCGCGAGACCCGAGATGACGCCGGTGCCGGCGCCCGTCTTCGAGGCTTCGGCGACGCGCTCGATCGGCGACCAGGCCGTGTAGTACTCGGTGATCAGGCCGATCAGGGCCCCGCCGATGGCGCCGGCCGCGAGCGCGCCCGTCACGGACTGGCTGACGCCGAGGATCGGCATCAGGATCCAGGCCACGACGCAGATGATCAGCGACGGGATGATGAGCGCCGCGCGCAGCACCATCGCCGGCGAGTTGTTCTTCAGCATTCGGGCAATGAAGATGCAGACGATCGAGACGAGCAGGCCCACGCCCGACAGGAAGACCGGCAGCGTGACCGCCAGGAACTTCGCCTCGGATTCGGTGGGCAGGTTGGTGAAGATGCTGGCGACGTACTCGGGCTTCGCCGTCAGCGCGATGGCCATGGCCGCGACGATCGCCGCGACGAGGGATTCGTAGATGTCGGCGCCCATGCCGGCCACGTCGCCGACGTTGTCACCGACGTTGTCGGCGATGCCGCCCGGGTTGCGCGGATCGTCCTCGGGGATGCCCTCGACGACCTTGCCGGCGATGTCGGAGCCGACGTCGGCGGCCTTCGTGTAGATGCCGCCGCCGATGCGGGCGAAGAGCGCGATCGACGAGGCGCCGACGGCGAAGCTGTGCAGCACCGTCGCGAGATGCGCGTCGTTCGCGTAGACGTAGTAGAGGCCGCCGAGGCCGAGGATCGCCGTCGCCGCGACGCAGAGGCCCATGACGGCGCCGCCGTCGAGGGCCGTCAGCAGCGCGCGCGGCTTGCTGCCTTCGCGGGCCGCCTGGCTCGTGCGGACGTTGGCGTAGGTCGCGGCCTTCATGCCGATGAAGCCCGAGAAGAGCGACAGGAAGGCGCCGAGCAGGAAGCACGAGCCCGCGAGGAGCCCGGTTCCTTCGGTGCTGAACGCCAGGAAGAGACAGCCGAAGACGACGACCGCGTAGATCGCGAGGACCTTGTACTCCCGCATGAGGAACGCCATGGCGCCCTCGCGGATGTACCGGCCGATCATGTTCATCGTGTCCGTGCCCTCGGGCAGGGCCTTGACCCGGAAGTAGAAGAAGGCCGCCAGCGCGAGGCCGAGAAGGCTCGCGCCCAGCGATACCTGGGTCAGTTGCGCAATCAGGTCCGTCATCGTCGATTCCATCCTGTCGAGGCGCCTGCTGTGGAGGCAACTCGTGTCTTGGCGAGCCCTGCCGGGTCGATCGATCGTCCGGCTGCGCGCATGACAAATCCATCGCGGAGGGGTCGAATGCGTCGCGCACGGGAGTGCGCCGACCGTTCGAGCGCCCGACACGATCCGAAGCCCGGGCCACGTCGCGGCCAGGGAGGGGCCCCTCCCGGCGAGCGGGAGCGAGGGCGCCCGGCCCGGTGATTAGCGACTCCCGCGGGCTCGGGCAAGCAAAATCTTCACAGGATTCAGCGCCTTGCGCGGCTGGGGGAGACCGCCGGGCGGGGGCGGAAGGGACCGCGGGGCGTCGGGCTCAGGCGCCGCCCCGGGCGTACTCTGCGCTCGACGTCGCGCCGGCCGGGAATTGCGCGAGCTCGATCGTCCGGCCGTCGGGGTCGCGCAGGAAGATCATGTAGACCCCCGGCGCCATTTCCGTCGGGGGCATCCGCGGGGCGACGCCGGCGGCGAGCAGCGCGCGATGGGCCGCCTCGATGTCGGCGACCGTGAGGGCGAGGATCGGCGAGCTCGAGCCGTCGATCTTCCGGGGGCGCTCCGGATCGGCCCCCATTTCGAGCACGACCGTCCCGCCGACGAGGCAGCCGACGACCTGCTGGGTCCGGCCGCTGCGCGGATCCGTATAGGAGCGCTCGAAGACTTTCGGCAGGCCGAGCAGGCCGTGGTAGAAGGCGACGGAGCGGTCCAGGTCGGAGACCGACATCACTACGTGGGAGAATTTCTGGATCTCGATCGACACCCGCCCCCTCCTCCGCCGGCAAAGGCCCGGCCCTTTCCCCGCCCGTCCGTCCGACGGGCCGGACCGCGCGGCGCCCCAGCCCCCCATCGGCCCGGCGCCCGATGCCCTATGCCCGAACCGCGCAAGAGAAGCCTATCCTGATCCGCGATGTCCGCCCCGATCCATTTTCTGCGCAACGCCGACGCGATCGCCTCCGCCGCCCGCTTCGCCCGGGCCCTCGACGCGGCGGGCGTCCCGACCCGGGGCGCCGTCGCGATCCTGATGGCCAACACGCCCGAGTACATCGCCGCCTATCGCGGAGCGACCTGGTCGGGGCGGCGCCTCACCCCCTGCTCGACCCGCTGGACCGCCGCCGACGTCGCCTACGTCGTCGAGAACTGCGAGGCCGACGCCTTCGTCGTCGACGCCCGGTCCCTCGACCTCGCCCGAGACGCCCTGGCCCCCATCGACCCGGCGCGCCGCTTCGTCGTCGGCGAGGCGAGCAGCGCCGCCCTCTCGAGCCAGCGGGACTCTTCGACGTCCCCGAGCCCCCTCGAGTCGCCGGCCTTCGTCCCGTGGTCGGCCGTCGAAGCCCTCTCCGGCGCCCCCTACGAGAAGCCCCTCTGCGGCGAGAACATGCTCTACACCTCGGGCACCACCGGCCGCCCGAAAGGCGTCCTGCGCCAGAACACGCCATCGGGCCCGCCGCCCACGATCACGGCCCTCTCCGGCGCCGCCATGATGTCGGCCTTCCTGCCCGAAGGCGCCCGCGACGGCATCCACCTCGTCTCGTCGCCCCTCTACCACTCCGGCCCGAATGCCTACTGCGACGGCGCGCTGCTGCTCGGCGCCGATCTCGTGCTGATGGAGAAGTTCGAGCCCGAGGCCTTCCTCGCCGCCGTCGAGCGCTACCGCGCGACGTCGACCTTCCTCGTCCCGACGCATTTCGTGCGGCTGCTGCGATTGCCGCCCGAGGTCCGCCGCCGCTACGACCTCTCGTCGCTCTCGCTCGTCTGCCACGGCTCGGCGCCGGTCTCGATCGAGGTGAAGCGCGCGATGATCGAGTGGTGGGGCCCGATCCTCTACGAGTTCTACGGGGGCACCGAAGGCGGCGGTGTCCAGATCAGCTCGCAGGAGTGGCTGAACAAGCCCGGCTCGGTCGGCCGTCCGCGCCCGGGCCTCGAGCTGCGCATCCTCGACGACGCGGGCCAGCCCGTCTCCCCGCGCACGGAGGGCCGCGTCTGCTTCAAGCTCGACGCGACCCCCTTCGAGTACAAGGGCGATCCCGAGAAGACCCGCGAGAGCCGCCACGGCGACGGTTATTTCAGCCTCGGCGACGTCGGCTACGTCGACGAGGACGGCTATCTCTTCCTCTGTGATCGCCGCTCGGACATCATCATCTCGGGCGGCGTCAATCTCTATCCGGCGAAGATCGAGTCGGTCATCCTCGGGCTGCCGATCGTCGCGGATTGCTGCGTCGTCGGCGTGCCGAACGAGGAGTGGGGCGAGGAGGTGCGCGCGGTGGTGCAGCTCTGCGATCCGGCGGACCACGCGAGCGAGGCGGCGCGGGCGAGCGCCGCAGAGACGATTCGCGCCGCGTGCCGGGCGCAGCTCTCCGGGCCCGAGGTGCCGCGGGCGGTCGACTTCGACGAGGCCCTGCCGCGGACGGAGACGGGAAAGCTCGCCCGGCGCACGATCCGGGAACGTTATTGGGCGGGGCGAGGGCGGCGAATCTGAGGCGAGTCGCTAAGCGAGCCGCGACCGTCGCGCGTGCGCGCCGAGCCCGCCTAGCCCCAGCCCGATCAGAAGCGCCGCACCCGGCTCGGGGATGACCGTGCGATCGAAAATCGCCGCCGGCGACGGCGCCGAACGCTCGCCATCGACGACCCGGAAGCCGTCGAAAGCCACGAGTCCGTTGGCAACGCAACCCGCCTGGTCGTAGCGGGGGCTCCCAACGGCGCCGCTCAACGTCGGGTAGCAGCTGCTCAGTGCCCCGCCGAGTGGATAGAAGAGCAGCGCATCGCCCTGACCGAAGAGCAGGTCGAAGGTCACGACGTCCCGGACGTCGAACGTCAAGCTGTAGGCGCCGGCCTCGAGCCCGGGCGAGTCGGGCGCCGGGAGCCGGATCGCGTTGACGGTCGAGACGTCGTTGATCGCCCAGCCGGGCGCAGGCCTTCCCGTCCGACCTTCGATCGCGTCCCGGATGATCACGGGCGGACCGCCACCGCCAGCCACCATCAAGCCGTCTCCGCCGTACGGATTGGCGAAGAGTGTCGTCCGATTGCTCGTCCCCGCGACGAAGCTCGCCGCCGCGGGATCGAAGCGGGTCGAGATCCCGAGCCCGACGAGGCCCTGCGGCTCGCCATCCCACGAGATGTCGAGATCGAGCGTGATCCGCCCACCGGCCGGCAGCGCAGAGAGCTCGATCTCGTCCTGTCCCTAATAATGCAGATCCAAAATCACGATCGCCGCCGCCGGATCCGGCATCCCGATCGTCAGGAGCCCGCAGACGAGGCTCAGCAGAAAGCCCGAGAGGAGACGAGCGGAGATCGGTCGCGGCCGAGAATCGCCACACAGCATGGAACACCTCCAGGGCCTATCCTGCCCCTTCGAAGACCCGACGTCGCCGACACCATACAGGATCGGAGCAGAAGATGAACGACCTCGCCGAACGACTGACCCGCCTCGAAGACCGCTTCGCGATCCAGGACCTGATGTTCCGTTATGCAGAATGCGTCGACCTCGCCCGCTTCGACGATCTCGGGGGGCTATTCGCCCACGGGACGCTCGGCGCCGAGGGCAACGAGCGCATGCGCGGGGCATCGCAGATCGGGAATTTCTACGCGGCGACCAAC
>JBIPOQ010000020.1:0-18102 GCA_044379055.1 Myxococcota bacterium | reverse complement strand
CGGCCCAGAACGAGTCTTCCCGCGAGATCCTGGCGGGGCATGCGAACCTGAAGCTCACCCTGTTCGAGGATCTCGACCTGCTCGGCGGCGCACGGATCGAAGAGCTCTTCATCGACTCGAAGAACCAGCCCTTCACCGGCGAATTCCAGCTCCTGCGTCCGGCGACGTTTCCGACGGCCTATCTCTTCTTCGACCGCCTCGACAACCCCGACCCGGCCCTCGGCGGCGAGGTCCGGCCCGGAACCGACACCAGCGGCGTCTTCTTCAACGACCAGATCCTGGGCATCAACACGCCGATCAACCCGGATACCGGCTTCGTCGATCTCCTCACGGAGCAGCAGATTCTCGCCCTCGCGAACGGCGAGGTCGACGAAAACCTCGTCCTGCCCGCGGCCGGCCTCACCTATCGCCCGCTCGAAGGACTCGTCCTGCGCGCGAGCTATTCGCAGACCGTCGCGCGACCTTCCTTCCGGGAGATGGGCTACTACGTGACGGTCCAGCCCGGCACCGACGAGCGCACGGTCGGCAATCCGCAGCTCGGCATCTCGGAGGTCGAGAGCTACGACGGCCGCGTCGAATACCTCTGGGGCGAGCTCGGCGATCTCGTCGCGTTCAGCTCGTTCTACAAGGTGATCGACGATCCGATCGAGAGCATCATCCTGCGCAATCCGCTCGATCGGGACTCCGGCAGCGCGGCCCTCTTCCGGACCTTCTTCAACAACCCGAACACCGCGCGCCTCTGGGGCATCGAGCTCGAGGCCCGCAAGAGCTTCGACTTCCTGCGTCAGCTCGGCCTCGACTGGCCCGGGATCGAGGTCCTCGACTACCTCTCGGTGGGCGGCAACTTCACGTACATCGACGCCAGCGTCGCGCGTTCCGAGGCGGAGCGGGCCCGTGCGCGGGACTTCTTCCGGGTCGCCCCCGGTGACGTCGGCCGATTCGGCGGCCTCGAGCGCAAGCGCCGCCTGTTCGGCCAGCCCGAGTGGATCGGCAATGCCGACATCAGCTTCAAGAACCCGGAATCGGGGACGACGCTGACCCTCGCCGTCTTCGCGATCAGCGACGTCCTCGACGCCGCGGGAACCGCGACCATCGGTCAGGACGGCGTGAATCCCGTCTCCTTGACCCTCGATCGCTACCTCGACGATTTCCATCAGCTCGATCTCATCGCCTCCCAGGAAATCTGGGAGGGCCTCACGGTCAAGATGAGCATCAAGAACCTGACCGACTCGCCCCGCCGGCGCGTCTATGACACCGAGCAGACCTCGCGGACCTACGTCGAGCGCACCCGCCGATTCGGCATGGATTGGTCCTTCTCCTTCGGATACACGGTCGATTTCTGAGGCGCTGCGCGCCCGGTGCGCATGGCCTGCGCGGCACCCCGGGGAAGCCCATTCGCTCCCATCCAGGCCTCATCAGAACGTCACACAGAAGCGATTGGGGCGACATCCGCCCCCTTGATAATCCCGGTCGCCTGCAGCGGAAACGTTGGGTGACTGCAGTGGGCAGCCTTCTCAACCTACACATCGGAATCAGAGGCATCGCAATGCGAACTAGCATTATCGGAGCATGTGCATTCGTGCTCGGCACCGCCCTGGCGGGAAGCGCCGGGGCACAGACCGTCGTCAACGCCGACGTCACGGTCGACACCACCTGGAGCGGAACGGTCATTCTCGAGCGACCGATCTTCGTCAAGAACAACGCGACGCTGACCATCGAGCCCGGCACGATCGTCCGCGGCCAGCCCCGCACCGCGGCCGTCCTGGCCGGGTCGACGATCGGCACGCCCGGCGCGCTGATCGTCACCCAGACCGGAACGATCATCGCCGACGGCGGCAGCGCCAGCACCCCGATCATCATGACGACGGCCGCGGTCGACAACGACCAGGACGGGATCGGCGACGACGTCGACGCGCCCATCGGCTTCCTCGACCTCTGGCAGCCCGGCGACCTCTTCCTCGACGACGAGCCGACCACCGCGCCGCTTTCGCCGCTCAACCCGAACGGCCTCGCGAACGTCTCGCTCTGGGGCGGCCTCGTGGTGCTCGGCAACGCGACGACGAACCTCGGCAACAACGCGGGCCTCGGCCAGGGCCTGAACACGGTCGAGGGCCTCACGGTCCCCGGCTTCCCGGTCGCCGACGCCCAGTACGGCGGCAGCGTCGGTGTCGGTGACGACGCCGACAGCTCGGGCATCCTCCGCTACATCTCGGTCCGCCACGCGGGCGACGAGATCGGCAACAGCAACGAGCTCAACGGCGTGACCCTCGCGGGCGTCGGCTCGGGCACCGAGTTCAGCTTCGTCGAGGTCTACTGCAACTTCGACGACGGCATCGAGTGGTTCGGTGGCACCGTGAACGGCGACCACCTCCAGGTCGTGTTCGCGGGCGACGATCAGTTCGACGCCGACGAGGGCTACCGCGGCACGAACCAGTTCCTGGTCGGCATGCTGCCCTACTTCAACACGACGGGACCCGCGCCCTCGCTGTTCGGCTCGGCCGGCGGCGACAAGGGCTGCGAGTGCGACGGCGACAACAGCGACACCGTGCCGCAGAACATCAACCTGGTCGCCGGACAGCCGACGCCCTTCCAGAATTCGAACTTCTACAACTTCACGATCGCCGGAAGTGCGCAGCCCACGACGTACAACGGCCACACCAACGACAACGACGGCTGGGAGACCCGCAACGGCTACGCCGGCACCATCGGGAACGGCCTGATCATGGACACCGGCGTTCGGCAGGGCCTCGACCTCGCCGGCGGCGGCGTCGCGGGCTTCAGCATGACCGACAACGCCAACGCCGGCCGCGCCATCGCGACCGCGATCTCCTGCGACGACGTGGCGGCCTCGCCCGCCGGCTCGCCCGAGATCACGATGTTCAACAACGGCGTGCGCAACGTCGGCTGCGTCACCGGTGTGAACAGCGCGGACTTCCGCATCAACCAGCGCAGCACGAGCTTCACGCCCACCGGCGTCCTCGGCAAGCTCGACGCCTCGCTCGCGTCGATCGACCTGCGCCCGAGCTTCCTCAACACCACGACGGCGGACGGGATCGTGCCGCCGGCGCCGCTCGAGAACGCGACCTATCGCGGCGCGTACGATGCGACCTCGGCGCAGTGGACCGACAGCTGGACCGCTCTCTCCATGGCCGGCATGACGCCGGTTCCGGAGCCGGGCCTGGCGCAGCTGATCGGCGCTGGCGCGATGGGCCTCCTGGCCCTCTCGCGACGGCGACGCTAGGCAAGGCGTCCCCGGATCGAGTATGCGTATCGGGGCCCGCATTCCGGATGGAATGCGGGCCCCTCTTCTTTCGGCCTCTGCCAGTGAGAATCCCTCGATGAAGTCCCGCTCGATTGCTCCGCGCCGCGCCACCCGTTTCGCCGGTCCGCCCTCTGCCCTGCGCCTGGCCCTCGTCTTCGGGCTCCTCTGTGCCGCGGCCTGCTCGCCGGCGGACTCGGATTCGGACCCGGGCCCGGGCGAGCACGTTCGAGAGACCGAGAGCCAGCCAGACCCCGGGATCCGCGCAGAGGAGCTCCTCGACCGTGAGGAGGACTGGCCCAACATCGCCGCGCTCGTCGAGCCCTGGACGCCGCCCGGTGCGGAGACGCCGCTCAAGAAGGGCTACCGGGGCGCGCTGATCCGCGTCATCGACGCGCGCAGCGCGCGGATCGACTTCGGCCGCCACGGCAAATACGACGTCCCGATCGGATCGACGGATCTCCTGCTGCGGACGAGCGAGGTCGAGGCGGGAAAACGACACAAGGTCGCGCCGAACTTCCTCGCTCATTTCGGAACCCAGTTCCTCCACCCCTCGACCGCGGAGATGCTGCCCCTCCCGACGCCCGAGCTCGCGAAGTCGGACCGCTTTCTCTGTCTCTTCGCCGACCCGCGCGAGCCGGAATTCGCACGCCTCGCGCAGGCCCTCGCCGGACTCGCGGACGTGCAGGGGCTTCAGCCGCTCTTCTTCCCCCTCGGGCTGAAGCAGGACGAGCTCCAATCCGTGAAGGACCGCCTGCAGGCGGTCGGCTGGCCCGTTCCCTTCGCCTATCCCGAAGCGGCGGAGCGACATGCCGAGTCGCTGCTGGGCGAGGTTCCGCTCCGACCGACGGCGCTCCTCGTGACCGCCGAGGGCAGACTCCTCGACCTCACGGGCCTCGACGACCCGGGCGCGGTCGAGACCCTCCGGGCCGCCGCAGGGCCGGCCTCATCGGAACGCCACGATCGACACGATTTCGTGCAGGAATCCCCCTGATTCCGCCATCGCGACGCCATCGGGCCCTGGTTCCATCGCCAGGAGTGCACCCGATGGACACCGCCCCTTCGAAAACACGCTCCCCCGACAAGCTCGTGCTCGTGGTCGATCCCGATCGCTCGAGCCGCGAGCTCGCGCGCCGGAGCCTCGAACGGCCGGACCTCGCCATCGTCGAGGCCTCGGGGATCGTCGAAGCGCTCGAGCTCGCGCGGCGGTCCCCCCCCGACGTCCTGCTCTCGGAGCTCGTGCTTGCGGACGGCTCGGGCTTCGCGCTCTGCCGCAGCATCCGGGAGAACGAGCTGCTGGCCTCGAAGCCGATCGTGATCGTGAGCCGCTGGTCCCTCGAGGCCGATCGCATCCTCGGCTTCGAGTGCGGCGTCGACGACTTCGTCGCGAAGCCCTATTTCGCCCGGGAGCTCGTCTCGCGCGTCCGCGCAGTGCTGCGCCGGAGCGCCCACCTCTCGGTCGTCGTCGAGTCGGATCGCATCACCTCCCGCGACGGGCTCGTCGTCGACTCGGGTCGCCGCTCCGCCTGGGTCGACGGCGTCGTCGTTCCGCTGACGCAGCGCGAGCTCTCCCTGCTCGAGAGCCTCGCGCGGGCGGGCGGCCGCGTCCTCTCCCGGACCGAGCTGATCCGCGATGCCTGGGGCAATCCGAGCGGCCTGCTCGAGCGCAGCGTCGATGCCCACATCAAGAGCCTCCGACGCAAGCTCGGATCCGCCCGCGACTCGGTCGAGACGGTCCGCGGCCTCGGCTATCGCTTCGCCGACGAGGGGCGCAGCTGCCTGATCGAACGGGGCGAAGACCGGATCGCCCGGCTGCCGGGATCCGCACGCTGATGCGATAGATTCCGCCGGGTGAGATCCACCGCCCCGCAGCTCCGCTACCCGCTGCTCGTGCTCCTCTATCTCCTGATCGTCGGGACCGTCGCGAGCCTGCTCTTCGAGCGCCTGCAGCCCGCCCTGGCCCAGCTCGAGGTCTTCACCGCCCGAAGCGTCGCGGCCTTCATGTCGCTCTTCACCGCCGCGATGACGACCCACGGCGACCTCGTGACCTACGACGGCTTCTCGGTCTCGATCATCATCGAGTGTGTCGGGGTCCTCGAGATGCTGATCTACTCGGCCTGCGTGCTCGCCTTCCCCGCTCCGTGGCGGGCGCGGGCGATCGGGGTCCCGGCGGGCTGCTTCGCGATCTTCGCGTTCAACGTGCTTCGGATCGCGACGCTGCTCGTCGTCGGCCGCCATTGGCACGCCGCCTTCGATTTCTTCCATCTCTACTTCTGGCAGGCGACGCTGATCGCGATGATCGTCGGCGTCCTCTACGGCTGGATCCGGCTCTGCGTGCGCCGATGACGAAGACGCTGCTGCGCGTCGCCGCCTTCGTGGCCATCACGCTCTGCCTGACCTGGCTCTGGGACCTGGGCGGGCGGATGGCCTACGGGCGATTCCTGAAGACCGTGGCGCCGCCGATCTACGACCTGATCGGCTTCGAGGGCGCGCGGGTCGGTGCGTTCCGACAGCGCTACGTGAACTTCATCCCGTTCGTCGGGCTCGTGCTGGTCACGCCGCATCTCTCGCCTCGGCGCCGGGCGATCGGGCTCGCACTCGGGCTCTTCGCGCTCTTCTGTGGGCATCTCGCGCTCAATCTGACGGAGATCGGCGCCGGCCGCGCGCGGCATCTGCCGCTCGTGCCCTCCCTCGTCTCGGATACCCTGCCCTTCCTCTTCTGGCTCGGGGTGGCCGCTCCGGCCCTGGCTCACTGGCTGCCGGGCGCTCCCGGCGCGTCCGGAGCCGCTCCGCCCGACCTGCCCCCGGCGACCGCGATCGAGAGATCTTCGACGCCCGACGCCTGAGCGAGGTCGAGCACCGCGACGACGTGTTCGTGGGCCGTCGCCCGATCCGCCCGCAGCTCGATCGGCCGTTCGGCGACCTTCGCCTCGAGGAGGAGGCTCCGCAGCGCCCCCAGCGGCGTCGGCTTCGCATCGACCGAGATCCCGCCGGCGGCGTCGATCGCGACGACCAGCCCCTGCTGCTGCGACGGACGGCCGGCCTCCGCCGACGGCAGCGAGAGCTCGAGGGACTGGTTCGAGAAGCTGCTCGTCACGACGAAGAAGATGAGGAGCAGGAGCACGACGTCGAGCAGCGGCCCGAGCGGCGAGCCCGACGAGTCGGCCCGGGGCCGGGCGAAGCGCATGCTAGGCCCTGCCTTCCCGGGCGGCTGCGAGCTCGATCCGGCCCGCGACCGGGGCGACCTCGATCGACTGACGGATCTCCCCCGTCAGCCGCTCCAGCTGCGCGACGGCGTCCTCGGCGCGGCGCGAGAGCGCAGCATGCGCCGCGACGGCGAAGATGGCGGCGAAGAGTCCCGCTGCGGTCGTGATCAGCGCGAGGAAGATGCCGCCGGCGACGACCCGCGCATCCCCGGATCCGACGAGGGCGATCCGGTCGAAGGCATCGATCATGCCGAGCACCGTCCCGAGCAGCCCGACCATGGTCGCGAGGTTGCCGAGGGCCGCGAGCAGCGGGAGATTGCGCAGCAGACGGTGCGCCTCGAAGGCGCCCGCCGACTCGATCGTGTCCGGGCTCGTCGCCGGATCGAGCGCCAGCGCCGCGAGCCGCGCGAGCGCCGACTTCCGCGTTTCGCAGAGCCGCTTCAGCTCCGTACGATTGCCGACGGCGAGCGCCCGTTCGATCTCGGCGCGCAGCCCCCGCGGCAGCGTCGCCGCACTGCGCAGCGCGAAGATCCGCTCGAGGACGATGGCAAGGATCAGGACGGAGCAGGCCGCGATGCCGTGCATCAGCCCACCGCCCATCGCATACCAATCGAGGAGCGCGCGGGTCGGCGGAGCCGGATCCGAGACGGCGGGCTCGGCCGCGAAGGCCGAGCCTGCCGCCCAGACGAGGCCCGCGACGACGAAGAGCGCGCGCGAGGTCGCGAACCCGCCCCTCACGCCCGGGGCTCCCGTCGACCGGCCGCGGCGAGGCCCGCGAGACCGACGCCGAGGAGCAGGGCCGTGCCCGGCTCCGGGATCGGGTTCAGCGAGACCTGGTCGATGTCGAACGCGTAGGCGACGTCGTCGTCCCGAATGCCCACCGGCGCATTCGTGCCGATCTGGAGATTCCCGACGGCCGCGAGGGCCGTCGCGCAGGCTCCGGGCGGCCCCGCGTCCGTGCAGGCCGAGGCGAGCGGAACGATCGGGACCGTGACCTGCGTCCAGACGTTCGCCTCGACGAGCTGCGTCGAGGAGAACGCGCCGGCCGGAGAGTTCGCGGCCGTCGCGATCCGCAGGTAGAACTGCAGCGCCTCCGGCGCATTGTGTCGCACTCGGAAGCTCACGCTCCCGACGCCGTCGGTCAGCCAGTTGCCGACGAAGGCCCCGCCGCTGGCGTTGTCCGCCGCCGAGGCGCGCAGGATGATCGGTCCGCTGCCCCCGAAGCCGGGGACGAAGCCGTTGTAGTTGAACGTCCCCGTGGCGTAGCCGCCGCCGTCCGAGCCGCCGCTCGCCGTGTAGGCGAGCGGGAGGTTCAGCGAATCCTCCCAGCCGGAGACGCCCGAGTCGAACGACTCCGTGAAGGGAACGGTCGCCCCCTGCGCACCCGTCGCCGCGAATGCCCCGAGCATCCCCGACACGAGCCACTTCTTCGTCTTCTTCATCCGATTCGACATGTCGATTTCTCCTTGCCCGGGCGCGGAGCCCGGAATGTTCGAGCTGGCTGGCCGGCACCCGAGGCGGCCGGCGGGCTCGCGATCGATCTCAGCTCCGCAGAGCCGAAAATCCGCCGAAGCGCGTGTCGAAGCTGCGCTCGTGCTTGAAGTGGAGCACGACGTGGCCGTCCGCCTTGCCGTGGAAGAGGGTGTTGTGCCACCAGACGTTCTCGTACACGGGACCCGACTCGAGCAGCTCGACGCTGCCATCGAGCTGATTGCAGCGCGGGTTGCCGAGGCGGTCGGGGGCGTCGGTGTCGAAGACGTTGAAGACGAGCGAGCAGCGCGGATCCGCGCGGAGCGCGTCGACGAGCGGGCCCTCGGCGGGAACCATCGACGTGATGCTCCCGGGATCGAAGGCGTCGGTCGAGACGTAGTAGTCGAGCAGGTACTGGAGGCCGGCGTCGTAGACGGCGCGGGAGCCGCTCTGGATGTGGGCCTCGTAGAGGTCGCGGAACTCGCGGGTCTTCGCGTCGAGCAGCCGCTCCGCGGGCAGCAGGCCGCAGACGATGTTGTGCATGACGACACCGAGATGCGCGCCGGGGCGCTTGACGCAGACGATCGGGACGACGCCCATGTGGGGCGCGCCCTGGCGGGCGACCATCGTGTGGTGGCGGAGCGCGATCTGCCAGGAGAGGAACTCCTTCGGGAGCGGCTTGGCGGTCGTCTTCATCTTCGTGTTCCTTCGTTTTCGGCGGGCCGGGACCCGCTTGCTTCGTTCGGGCGCGTTCAGAAGCTGCGGATCGGATCGCCGGGGCCGAGCACGCGCAGCGACAGCGCGTCGCCTTCGATCGAGATCCGCGTCGAGACGCGGAAGACGTCGAGCAGCGTCTCTTCGGTCAGCACGCTGCACGGCGCGCCCGCGGCATAGAGTCGGCCGCGGCAGAGGACGGCGACGCGATCGGCGACGTGGGCGGCGTGCTCGAGGTCGTGGAGCGAGAGCACGATCGTGGTCCCGCGCTCGCGGTTCAGGCGGCGCAGCAGGTCGAGCAGCTCGAATTGATGTCGCAGGTCGAGGGCGGCCGTCGGCTCGTCGAGCAGCAGGTACTCGGGCTCTTGCGCCAGCGCCATCGCGATCCAGGCGCGCCGCCGCTCGCCGCCGGAGAGCGACGCGAGCGGGCGCTCCCGGAAATCGGCCAGCTCGACCGCTTCGAGCACGTCGGCGACGACCGACTCGTCCTTCGCGTCGTAGGACGCGAAATACGAGAGATGCGGATGGCGGCCGGTGCGGACGAGGTTCTCGACCGTGAAGCCCTCGGGTCCGGTCGGATCCTGCGGCAAGCGTGCCATCCGGCGCGCGAGCCAGCGGCGCGGATGGGTCGAGAGCGACCGGCCCTCGAGCAGGACCGCCCCGCCGCGCGGGTCGAGCTCCCGGCCGAGGGTGCGCAGCAGCGTCGACTTGCCCGAGCCGTTCGGCCCGACGAGCGCCAGGATCTCGCCGGAGACGACCTCGAGCGAGACGTCGCGGAGGGCATCGCGGTCGATGCCGGGATGACGGACGTGCAGTCGCTTCGCTTCGAGGGAGATCGTCACGGCAGCTTCCTCCAGAGGATGAAGAGGAAATACGGCCCGCCGACCAGGGCGAGCAGCGCGCCGACCGGGAGCTCGAGGGGCGCGATCGCCGTACGCGCTGCAGTGTCGGCGAGCAGGACGAGGGCGGCGCCACCGAGGGCGGTGATCGGCAGCAGGGCCGCGTGCTCGGGACCGACGAGCAATCGCAAGCCGTTCGGCACGACGAGCCCGACGAAGCCGACGAGACCCGCGGCGCTGACGGCGGCAGCGGTCAGGAGCGCCGCGAGACAGGCGGCCAGGAAGCGCGCGCGGAGGACGTTCACGCCGAGCCCGCCCGCCGCGCCGTCGTCGAGCAGGAGCACGTTGAGCGTGCGGAGCGAGAAGGCGATGCCCGCGAGGCCGATGAGGCTCGGCCCGAGAGTGCGCCCCGCATCCGACCAGCCGGCACCGTTGAGCGAGCCGACCATGAACGCCGTGAACGCGGGCGCGCGATCGGCGAACGCGAAGGTCAGGAGCGCGATCACGGCGAAGAGGATCGCCTGGAGCGAGACGCCGGTGAGCACGATCCGCAGCGCGCCGGTCTGCCCCGACTTCGCCCAGACGAGTGCGACGATGGTCCCGATCGTCGCGAGGCCCCCCGCGAATGCCGCCCACGGCACCCAACGCCCGGACTCGGGGAAGAAGAGGATCACCACGAGCGCGCCGACCCCCGCCCCCGCCGTCACGCCGAGCACACCCGGATCGGCGAGCGGATTGCGGACCGAGGTCTGGAGCAGCGCCCCCGCCAGCGCGAGGTCCATCCCGACCAGCGCCGCGCAGGCCGCGCGGGGAAGCCGCACGTCCCACAGCACGCGGTGGAGCGGATGTCCGGCGTCCTGCAGCGCGCCGAAGAGGTCGGCGATCCGGAGCGGGGCCGCGCCCTGACTCGCCGCGAGCAGGGCCGCGGCGACGAGACCGAGCGCGAAGACGAGGGTCCACGCGAGCGCGGGCTCGAGGACCAGCGCGGCGCGGCTCCGGATCTGCCAGACGAGGGTGTTCAAGTCTCGGGTCCTGCCGGTACGAGAGCGACCAGCGCCTCGGCGGCGCGCACGATCTCGAGGCCGGGATTGGCGCTGAAGAGGTCCGGGTCGAGGACGTGGATGCCGAGGCGCGCGCCGGCGAGCCCCGACCAGGCGCCGCCTTCGGCCGTCCGGCGCTCGAGATCCGCGCGGATCCGGCCCGGATCGCCGTGGGCAACGAGCAGCACGAGGTCGGGATGCGCCATCGCCATCGCTTCGTCCGAGACGGCGACGAGACCCGGAAAGCGCTCGTCTCCCGACGGCGCGATCGCGAGGTCGAGGCCGACATGGCGCGCGAGGTCGCCGAGCCAGGCCCGCTCCGTCATGACGTAGAACGAGCCAGGGGCGCCGAAGAGCGCGACGACGGAGGCCTCCGACCGATCGGCGAGCGCCCCGATTCGCGTGCGGACCTCCGCGATCCGCGCTTCGAGCGGCGCGGGGCGGCCGATCGCCGCAGACAGCGCATCGAGGGACGCGAGCGTCTCGGCGACGCTGTCGGTCCCGAGCGGCAGGACCTTCGCGCCGAGCTTCTCGATCTGGGGCGTGAGGCGGGCATGGATCGCGCGGTCGACGACGACGAGGTCGGGACGGACCTCGACCAGGCGCTCGAGACTCGGCGAATGGGGATTGCCGAGATCGACGAGTCCGGCGGGAAGCGGCTCGTGGAGCGAGCGGCGCACGCCGGCGACGAGCTTCGCGTCCTTCCCTGCGACGGTGACGGCGTCCGCGACCCAGGGCAGCAGCGCGGCGACCCGGAGCGGCCCGCGCGTCGCGGCATCCGCTCCGACGCGGGGCTCTGCCGAGCGCGCGGACGAAGCGAGCAGGACCTCGACGCAGAGCAGCGCGAGGACGAAGGGCATCAGGAGGGTGCTCGGAAGTGCTCGTCGCATCATTCTTCTCCCTGCGCGAGCACGACGCCCTGGGCGAGCTCGGCATGCGCGCGATGAAACGCCCGTACGACCTCGGGCGCGAACTCCGCCCCCGGCGCGCGATACACATAGATGCGAAGGAAGGGCGACGCGTCTTCGCTCTCGCGCAGCTCGAAGAAGAGGACGTTGCGGCCCGAACGGCCGTGGGTGGTGTCGTGGGACTGGAGATGACGCAGGCGCGGGGTCGCGACGTGCCAGTGGAACGCGTCGGTGATCATGTTGAGGAATCCGTCCGCGATCTCGTAGGGACCGGCGACGCAGATCGATTCGAAGACGCTCGGGCCGCAGATGGAGATGACGCGCAGCTTGCCGAGCTCTTGAAGCAGGTCGAAGAAGCGCGCTGCGCTCCAGGCCGTCGCCTCGCTCGAAAGCGGTTCGGCGGGGCGGGGCGAGCGCGGGCTCGTCGGCGAAGACGATCGCGAGGTCGTTGCCGGCGTTGCCGGCGGGTTCAGGACGGTCATGTCGCGGCCTCATGGCTGGGGCGCGACGACTTCGTCCGACGGAGGAACGCCGAGCGTCGAGCCGGTGGAGGCGCCGGAATCCGACCTCGCGGTCGTTCGGCGCACGCTGGCTCGAGCTCGAAGCTCTGGCTGGCAGGGCGACCCCATGGAAGCATATTGAAAACGATTTTCAAGTTCAGTAGAGTGATTTTCGCGTCCTGCCTGCTCCAGCAAGCCTGATCCCGCCAGCCAGGAGGACCCGGACGCCGTCGTGGGCCGAAGAGGTCGGCCCGAGGGGTCCACCGTTGCGCTCGATTCGCCTCCTCCTCCTGCCCCGGACGGCCAGGCCCAGCCTGCCGGTTCAGGTCGTCGCTTTTGCGATCGCATTCGCCTGCTCGGCAGGCGTCGGGGCAGCGGAAGGGACGAGCGCTCCGGCCAACGAAGACGCGACCGGCGGCGCTTCGACCGTCCGGGCCGAGGCGATCGAGATCGAAGACCGCCGGCTTCGCCCCGCCGAGATCTACCAGGACACCCCGGTCGAAACCGAGATCCTCGACGCCGAGACGCTGCAGAACCTCCCCGCGATCGACGCGATCGAGGCCCTCGAGGCGATTCCCGGCCTGCGGATCACGGGCCAGGTCCAGGGCCAGCGCGGCGCCGTACGCATCGACGGCCTGCCGCCCGAGTTCACCGAGCTGCTCGTCAACGGCCAGCGTTATGCGGGCGAGAACGACGAGGCGATCGACCTCGGTGATCTGCTCTTCGCGAACATCGAGCGGATCGAGATCCTGCGCGGCCCTCAGGCGCTGCGTTACACCGCGCGCGCCGCAGGCGGCGTCATCAACATCATCACGAAGGATCCGCCGAGCGACGGCCCGGCGGTCGAGGCGCTGATCGCGAACGGCGATCAGGAGAACGTGTCGGGCGAACTGACCGCCGGCTACGGCGATGCGAAGCTCGGCGGCAACCTGACCTACGACTACAACCAGCTCGGCGGCTTCGAAACGCCCGATCCCGACAGCACCGACCTCGACGACGGCCTCGGCTCGCCCTTCGGCGAGGGATCGCTCTACCGGACCCACGACGTCTACGGGACGCTCGTCGCCCGCCCGGCCGAGGCTGCGCTCTTGAAGTCGCGCATCGGCTACCGGATCCGCGACGACGCCTTCGCCGTCGACGACGGGCCGATCGAGTCGCGCCGGGAGACCCAGCGCTGGCTCTTCTCGCAGCTGGGCGAGCTCGCGCTCGATCCGGTGACGACGCTGTCTTCGACCCTGACCTATTCGCGGGAGACGACCGATTCGAGCGTCGGCCGCGAGTTCGAGCTGACCGACGATCTCGCACGCCTCGAGCTGCGCGGAGAGCGCCTCTTCGAGCTCGGTCCGACGACGCACATCGTCTCGTTCGGCGCCGACCTCTCGACGCCGGGCATCGATCTCCAGGAAGGCGCCTTTCCGGACGGTGTCGCGCTCGACCCCGAGGATGTCGACGAACGGATCTATCGCGGCGGTTTCTACGGAGTCGTCGAGTCGGAGCTCTCGGGCTGGCTCTCGAGCGAGCTCGGCATCCGGCGCGAGGAGCATTCGCGCTTCGCGCCGGCCTGGCTGCCCCAGGCGGCAATCCTGGTGACGCCCTGGCGCTGGGACGACGAGCGGGCCGTCAAGCTGCGCTTCTCCGCGGGCCGCGCGATCCGCTACCCCGCGCTCCGCGAGCTCTACCAGCCGCCGGCGCCCCAGGTCGGCGCGACCTATTTCCTCGCCGGCAATCGCGACCTCGCGCCCGAGAAGGCCTGGGCGATGCGCGCCAGCGTCGAGACGAACCCGACCCGCTGGCTCTCGACGACGGTGACCGGCTTCTACAGCGAGACGTCGGACTACATCCGCGCGAGCTACGGCGGGCGGGACATCCAGGTCGGGGAGGAGGTCATCCCGGCCAATCCGGTGCTCTGCAATCTGGGAATCCTCATCTGGTGTACGGACCGGGTCTCGCCCGTGACCAGCCCCGTCTTCGACAACGCGAACCTCGACGACCTCGTCTCCTACGGCATCGAGTCGCGCGTCGAATTCCGTCCCCACGCCCTCGTCCGACTCCAGCTCGGATACACCTGGAATCGCAGCCTCGTCGAGGACTCGAACGTCCAGGCCGACGAGCTGCCGAACTCCCCGGAGCACGTCGCGAACGGCGTCGTCACGCTGACGGCGCCCCGGGTCCACACCGTCCTGACGGCGCGCGGCCAGTGGCGCGACCGCGCGCTCATCGAACGCAGCGGGACGGGCCTCGTCGGATTCGCGACGGGGGAGGACTCGAACACGTCCTTCGAGCTCGACCTGCGGCTGCGCCAGCCGCTCGAGAGCTGGCTCCGACTGCCGCTCGAGACCTTCGTCGACGTCCAGAACGTGACCGACAACCGCGTGATCGATTCGTACGTCGTGCGCGGACGAAGCTTCCTGATCGGCCTGCGCGGCCGCTTTCCCTGACCGGATCCCCGACCGATCCCCCCGAACTGGAGACCGCCATGTGCCTCGCCGTCCCTCTCGTCGCACCCCGCCGTCGTGGCCTCTGCCCGCTCGTCGCGCTCGTCGTCGCCGCGCTCCTGTCGGCCCTGCCCACGCGGGCCGACATCCTCCTCGTCCCGGCCGCCGCCGACACGTCGCCCTACTCGTTCCTGCCGAGCCTCGTGCGGTTCAACAACCCGACGCTCTACGCCTTCGATTCCTTCGACGCGAACGGGACATCGCACGACTTCGACACCTTCCTCGCCTTCGACGTCGAGCAGGCCGACCTGCCGGCGGGTCACGTGCTCGTCGGAGCGACGCTGCTCGTGACCTACGCCTTCGACTTCACGGGCTTCGGCGAGCCGTCGATCGATCCCGGCGAGATCGCATGCCGCGAGGTGCTCGAGCCCTGGAGCCAGACGACGCTGACCTGGCTGAACCGCCCCGACGTCGACGAGCCCTTCGATACGGTCGGCGGAATCCTGAATTTCGGCGCCGTGCTCTGCGACGCGACCCCCGTCGTGCTCGCCTGGCTGACCGAACAGACGCCGAATCACGGCTTCGCGCTGACGAACACGACGGAGCGGGTGATCGGCATGCACTCGATCGAGTCGTCGGCCGATCCCTCGCTGAAGCCGCAGCTGGTCCTGCGCACCGAGGTCCCGGAGCCCGGAATCGCGCCGGCGCTCGCCGCCGGAGCGGCCGCCGTCGCGTTCGCCCGACGACGAGCCGACCGCCGCGACCGCACGACGTCGGGCCACGCGGAGAGCGTCCGTGTCGGGGCGTGAACCGGATCGCGCTGGATCACGCGACGACGAACAGCAGAACGGAGGCGAGAGCATGACGAATCGAAGCGAGACGACGAACGCCGAACACGAGGCGGCCAAGGCCATTCGGCGCGTGCGCGCCAGCGAGGTGCTCGGGCCGCGGGGCATCCTGCAGATCGAGCACGAGGGCGAGGTCTATACGCTGCGGGTGACCCGGAACAACCGACTGATCCTGACGAAGTAGGCGTCCGTCGCAGCCATGTCGGATCGCGCCCTCAGAATCGGCGTGGGCCTCTCGCTCGCGCTGCACGTCCTCGCCGCCGTCGGCCTCTCGAGCCCACGCTTCGCGACGCCGATCTTGCGTCCGCCGGCGCAGGCGCCGGCCGTGCGGGTCCGGCTTTCGGGACCACCCAGGGGTTCGACGCCGATCGCAGTCGAGCGGCCGAGCGTCGCGGCGGCGCCGCCGGCTCGCCTCGAGAAGAGTCCGAAGCCGAAGAAGCCCGCCACCCGGCCGGAAGAGCCCAGACCCAGGCCCACGACTCGGCCCGTCCCCGAGCCCGTCGCGCCGGAGCCCGAGTCGATCGTCGAGGAACCCGCACCGCAGACCCTCGCGGCGGTCGATCCCGAGGCTTCCCCGCGCGCGGCACAGCCTGCCGGCGGCCGCCCGGGCGAAGCCGAATCCGCCGACCTGCCGAGCGATCGGGCCTCGGACGAAGAAGAAGCGAATCGCCTCGCTCGTTATGTCGAGACCGTCCGGGCCCGGATCGAGGCGCGCAAGCGCTATCCCTCGATGGCGCGCAGGCGCGCCGTCGAGGGCCGGGTCGTCGCGCGGGTCGCGATCCGCGCCGACGGCGAGCTCACGGGGATCGAGTTCGATGGCGCCGCGCCGGCCCTCTTGCGGCGCGCGACGGACGACGCGATCCGCGCCGCCTCGCCCTACCCGGCGCCGCCGGCCGGCGCGCTGACGATCGAGCTCCCGGTCGACTACTCGCTGCACGACGCATCCTGAGCTCGGCATCCAGCGCTGGCCCGGCGCCGGATCCCCCCGTACGCTCGGGCGGCGACGGCGGCGATCGACGTCGCCGTGGGTACGGGCGCGGGTTCGGGCGGACGGTGTGCTTCGCCGGGGGAATCACAGGGTGGAGAGCTCGCTCGCTGGCCTGCCCGTGACGCCGACCGCGTTCCTCGTCCTGTTCGCGACCGTCGCGATCGGCGCCCTCGTACAGGGGACGATCGGCTTCGGCATCAACGTGATCGCGGCGCCGGTCGCGGCGATCGTGCAGCCCGATGCCCTGCCGGCGGCGATGATCGTGCTCGCGCTGCCGATGACGGCGGGCTCGGCCTATCGAGAGCGGCAGCACATCGATCGAGAAGGCGTCTTCTTCTCGACGCTCGGTCGCCTGCCGGGCGTCGCGATCGGGGGCTATGCGGTCTCGCGGCTCGACCCGACCGAGCTCGCGACCTGGATCGGCGGCTTCGTCGTCCTCGCCGCGCTGATGAGCGTGCTCTCCTCGAATCTCCGGGTGACGCCGCTCGCCTCGGCCTGCGTCGGCACGGTCGCGGGCATCATGGGCACGATGTCCTCCGTCGGCGGGCCCCCGCTCGCACTGCTCTACCAGCGGGCGCCGGGGCCGGTGCTCCGCTCGACCCTCGGCGCGACCTTCCTGATCGGGTCGCTCCTCTCGCTCGCCGCTCTCGCCGTCGCGGGCCGGCTCGAGCCCTGGCATTGGGGCCTCGGCCTCGCGCTCGCGCCGGCGGTCGGTCTCGGCCTCGTCGCGAGCCGCGGCCTGCACGCGCGGGTCGACGCCGGCTGGGTCCGACCGGCGGTCGTCGGGTTCGCCTGCGCCGCAGGGCTCGCGGTGATGGCGAAGGGCTTGTCGTGAATCGGCCCGCTCGAAGCCGTCTCGTTCTCGGCGTCCTCGTGCTCGCGCTCTCGGCCTGCGCGGGCGAGCCCTTCTCGTCGCCGAAGCCGAGTCGGGCCCCTGCGCCGAGCGAATCGTCGCGACTCGGAACGCAATCCGCCTGCGAGGCCCGTTTCCCCGACGAGGACGGCTGGCTGGGCGGCGACGCGGCGGCCTCGGTCGTGCTCCCCGGCAGCGACGGGCGCCGAAGCCTCTGGCTCTTCGGCGACTCGTTCGTCGAGCTCGCGGGTGCGCGCGGGCAGCGCCGCTATCCCTTCGTCCACAACACGATCGCCGTCTCGCACTGCGACGCCGACGGACGCTGGCAGCTCGACTACGCCTGGCGACACGGCGAAGACGGTTCGCCCCGCGCCTTCTTCGAGCCGACTTCCGATCCGGCCCTCGCCGCTCCGACCTATTTCTGGCCGCTCGGCGCCGTCGGGATCGGCGAACGCGTCTTCGTCGCACTGCTGCGCGTCGCCCCGGCCCCCGCGACGGGGCCCTTCCAGCTCCCCTTCCGCCCGGCCGGCGTCGACCTCGCGCAGATCGAAGGGACTGCCGGTCCGCCGGAGAGCTGGCGGATCCGACTCTCGACCTGGTCGACTCGGGCCGACGTCCTGCCGGCCGCGAGCCTCGTTGCCGAGGGCGCGCATCTCTACGCCTTCGCGTTCCTCGATCGCGGCGACGGCCGATCGCCGCGCATCCTGACGCGCGTCCCGCTCGCCGCGCTCGGCGGCGAGCCCCGGTCCCTCGAAGATCGAGTCGAGACCCTGGCCGAGGACGGTCGTTTCGTCCCTGGGCTCGACCCGGACCATGCGCGCATCCTGATGGACGACGATGCGAGCGAGATGAGCGTGCACTTCGATCCGGGCCTCGGCGAATGGCTCGCGGTCTACAGCGATCCGACCGGCTCGGGCGACGACGATCGGGGCGACACGATCTGGCTGCGCCGGGCGCGGCGGCTCGCAGGTCCCTGGTCCGCGCGCGCTCCGCTCCTGCGGGTTCCCGAGCTCGCTGCGGGACCGGATGCCGAGCCGGGAGA
>JBIPOQ010000275.1:0-5330 GCA_044379055.1 Myxococcota bacterium | reverse complement strand
GAGCGCGCGGGACCGGGCGACGGGCGGGGCAGCGCCGGGGCACGGGGACGCGGGGCGGCCCCCGCCGACGTCCTGCGCGCCTGGTCGGCCGGGGAGTCGGTCGTCGCGCTCTCGGGCGGCGGATTCGCGGAGCTGCCCGCCGATTGGCTCGCGCGCCACGGGCAGCGCGTCGCGGATCTGCTCGAGGCCCGGGACGCGTCGGGTCGCGTCGCGCGCCACGCGCTCCCCGATCTCGCGTTGCTCTGCGACGACCTCGAGCTCCCGCCGCCGCCGGCCTTCGAGGCGCTGCGCCCGCTCGTCGAGGGCTTCGTCGGCATCCCGCCGGCCCCGCTCGCGCCGGAGCTCGCGGCCGTGCTGCGCCCCTATCAACGCGAGGGCGTCGACTGGCTCGTCTTCATGCGCAAAGCGGGCCTCGGCGCGCTGCTCGCCGACGACATGGGCCTCGGCAAGACCCTGCAGGCCCTCGCCGCGATCGAGGGGCGGACGCTGGTCGTCGCGCCGACGAGCGTGCTCCACGGCTGGCTGCGCGAGATCGAGCGCTTCCGCCCCGGCCTCGCGGTGTCGCTCTACCACGGTCCGGGCCGTGCCCTCGACGCCGCCGCGGACGTCACGATCACGAGCTACGCGATCCTGCGCCAGGATGCCGATGCCCTCGCGCGGATCCGCTGGCGCTGCGTCGTCCTCGACGAGGCCCAGATGATCAAGAATCCCGACAGCCAGGTCGCCCGCGCGGCGATGGCCCTCGAGGCCGACGCGCGCATCGCGCTGACGGGCACGCCCGTCGAGAACCGGCTCGAAGAGCTCTGGAGCCAGATGCATTTCCTCAATCGCGGCCTGCTCGGCGGGCGCAGTGATTTCCGGGATCGGTATGCGCGGCCGATCGCCGAGGGCGAGAGCGAGGTCGCGGCGCGGCTGCGCCAGCGCATCCGGCCCTTCCTGCTGCGACGCCTCAAGTCGGATGTGGCGCGCGATCTGCCGCCGCTCTCGGAGGTCGTGCTCGACTGTGACCTGACGACGGAGGAGCGAGCGGTCTACGACGCGGTGCGGGCGGCTTCGGTGCGCGAGATCGTCGTGCGACTGCGCGCGGGCGAGAGCGTCATGGCGGCGCTCGAGGTCCTGCTCCGGCTGCGGCAGGCGGCTTGTCACTCGCGTCTCGTGCCGGGCCAGGAGGACGCGGCGCTCTCCTCGTCCAAGCTCGACACGCTCTTCGCGCGCCTCGAAGAGGCCGTCGCCGACGGCCACAAGGCCCTCGTCTTCTCGCAGTGGACGAGCCTCCTCGACCTCGTCGAGCCGGGCCTTCGGGAGCGGGCGATCGCCTTCGAGCGCCTCGACGGCTCGACGCGGGATCGCGGGGCCGTCGTCGAGCGCTTCCAGTCGGACGCGGGGCCGCCGGTCATGCTGCTCTCGCTCCGCGCCGGCGGGACCGGCCTCAACCTCACGGCGGCCGACCACGTCTTCCTGCTCGATCCCTGGTGGAATCCCGCAGTCGAGGCCCAGGCCGCCGACCGGGCCCACCGCATCGGCCAGGAGCGTCCCGTCGTCGTCCATCGCCTGATCGCCCGGAGCACCGTCGAAGAGGGCATCCTCGCCCTCCACGCCCGCAAGCGCGCCCTCGCCGACGCGGCCCTCGAAGAGGCCGACGGCAGCAGCCGTCTGACCCGGGACGACCTGATCGAGCTGCTCGAGAGCGCCTGAGCGCCCGGCGCCGACGGCCCCCAGCGGGCCGTCACCCTCCCCGCCCACCGCCTTCCCGACCCCTGCGGCGCGGCTGCGCGTTGCATTCCGAAAGTGGCCTTTCTCCCCCTTTTTTCTCAAGCGGCCCCGACCGACCTCCGATCGCAGGCGCATGATGGGTGGTTTTCAATCCAACTCTCGCCGGGACCGGACGGGATCCGTCGCCGCGCCCTGGCTCCTCGCCGGGCTCCTCCTCGCCGGCCCGGCCGCCTCCCGGGAAGCCGGTGAGCACCCGGTCGGGACGCCCGGGCTTCCGGCCGCAGGCGCCGCCCGGGCGGTCGAGGACCTCGAGTCGACCGAGGCGCGGGTTTCGACGAGCCCGGAGACGGGCGCCGCGCAGGCCCAGGCAACGCCGGACCCGAGTGCCATCGCCGCGCCGACCGATGCGCCTCCGCCCCTGACGCGCGCCGCCGCGCGCCGCCGGGTCGAGACGATCTCGCCGGTGCCCTGGCTCGCCCGCTTCGGCCCCGTCTCGCTCGAGCGCCGGGAGTAACGCGCCCGGGCGCCGGTCGCAGGCCGCGGAGCGGAGGGGGGGCGTGTAGACTCCGCCCGCCATGGCACCCCGACCCACGATCCTGACCCTCGTCCGCCACGGCCAGACCTCCGCCAACCTCGACGGCGTCTGGCACGGCTCGACCAACACGCCGCTCACCGACCACGGCCACCGCCAGGCCGCCGCCACCGCCGCCCATCTCGCCGCCGCCTTCGCCGACCACCCCGGGCCGATCCAGCGCGTCTACGCGAGCCCCCTCGACCGCGCCCACCACACTGCCCGCCCGATCGCCGAACGGCTCGGTCTCGAGGCCGTGCTCGAGCCCGGCCTCGTCGAGTTCGACCTCGGCGAGTGGGAAGGCACCTCCTTCCACACGCTCTTCGAGGAGCGCCGCCTCTTCCACCACATGAAGCAGGACCCGCACTACGCCCCCCACGGCGGCGAGTCCCCGAGCCAGGTCGGCCTTCGCCTGACGACCACCCTGCGCCGCATCGCGTCGCGCCACCCCGGCGAGCGGGTCGTCGTCGTGACCCACGGCGGCGCGCTCTCGATCGCCCTCGGCCTGCTGCTCGACGACGACTACAGCAGCTGGAACCGGATGGTGAAGAACTGCTCGATCAGCGAGCTCGTGCTCGAGCCGCGGCCGGAGCTGATCCGGTTCAACGAGATCGACCATCTGCCCGCGGATCCGCACGAGCGGTCCGCGCACCAGGCCTAACAGCGCGCCCCGGCGCGCTCGACAGACGGAGACGGGAACGAGATGCGGATCACGGTGATCGGAGCGGGCGTGATGGGGAGCGGGATGGCGCAGGTCCTCGCGCAGGCGGGCCACGAGGTCTGCTGCACGGACGTCGCCGAGAGCGTGATCGAGAAGGCCCGCGCGCGGGTCACGACGGGCCGCTACGGCTTCGAGCGCGCCGTCGAGCGCGGCAAGCTCTCGCGCGCCGACGCGGATGCGGCGCTCGCGCGGCTGCGCTTCACGACCGGCTTCGAGGACGCGGTCGGCCGGGCCGAGCTCGTGCTCGAGGCGGTCCCCGAGAAGCTCGACCTGAAGATCCGCGTCTTCCGCGACCTCGACCGCGTCGCGCCGGCGGGCTGCATCCTCGCCTCGAACAGCTCGGGCTTCCCGCTCGCGGCGCTCGCCTCGGCGACGAACCGCCCGGCGGACGTCCTCGTCTGGCATTGGGCCTCGCCGCCCGCCGTGATGAAGTTCGCCGAGATCGTCGTCCGCGAGGACACGAGCCCGGCGGCGATCGAGACCGTGAAGAAGCTGGCCCTCGACTGCGGCAAGCGTCCGGTCGTCGTCAAGGACAACCCGATGGCCTGGGGCTACGTCGCGAATCGCATCTATGCGGCGATGCTGATGGAAGCGAGCCGCGTCGTCGCCGAAGGCACCGCGACCCACGCCGAGGTCAATCAGCTGATGGTCGACTGCTTCGGCTGGCCGGTCGGGCCGTTCGCGATGGTCGAAGGGGCGCAGAAGGGCTTCAGCGACGGCGGCCAGTAGGCGGCGAGCAAGCGGCCGGGCCGGGTTCGGACGCGCGAGGCGCGCGGGCAGCCCAGACGAGATGGCAGACCTTGCACCGGGGGGTGGCATGAACGATCGGGATCCGGCGAGCGCCAGGCGCTTCGCCGTCGGGGCGGGCTTTTCCTTCGCGTGCTGCGTTCTCTCGGCGAGCGCCGCGAGCGCCCAGGTCCTGCTGACCGACGCGCCGGCGCCCGCCTCGGGCTTTCGCGGCGGACTCGAGGCGCGCTTCCTCAACGAGTTCGAGACCGAGACCGAAGGCGGCGACGAGCTCCGGGCCTGGCGGGTCTCGCTCGAGGGCGGCGCCGAAGGCCCCGTCCACGAGTCGGTCCGCGTCGGCGTCCGCGCGGCCTATCAACACGCGAGCTTCGACTTCCACCTCGACAACTCCCCCGACCTGCCCGCCGGCTACGGGGGCACCGAGCTGCCGCGCGAGCCCTGGGGCGGCGTGAACACCATCGACGTCGCGCCGAGCGTGACGGCGCTCTTCGGCGGCGGATTCTCGGTCGAGGCGGCGGTCCCGATCCGCTGGTCCGGCGAGACGGGCGCGCGGCGCAATGGTCTCGCCGCAGGCATCAGCGGTCTCGCCCGCTGGCAGGCCCTCGAGACGCTCTCGCTCGGCGCCGGCGTCGGCGTCACGAGCCAGCTCGAAGGCCCGGCCCAGGTCTTCCCGGTCCTCTCCGTCGATTGGCAGATCCTGCCGAGCCTCGACCTGCGCACGCAGGGGAGCTTCGTGCAGGGCGGTCAGGCGATGCTGCTCTGGGGCCCGAGCGAATCCGTCCGGCTGACGGTGTCGGCGGGCTACGAGCGCAATCGCTTCCGGCTCGACGACAACGGTGATTCGCAGGACCGCCACGGGATCGGCGAGATCGATTCGGTCCCGGTCGAGGTCGGGGTGCGGATCCGGCTCTTCGAGCGCGGCTACCTCGACTTCCGCGGCGGCTTCGGCTTCGCCGGCCGCCTGCGGGTCGAGAACGCCAACGGGAATCAGCTCTACGACGAGGACTACGACGCGATGCCGAGGCTCGGCCTCGGCCTCACGATCCCGCTCGGCGGCTCCGGCCGCGCGAGCGCGCCGGCCGAGCCGTCTCCGAGCGTGATCGACCCGAACGCGCCGGCTGCCCTGCCCTAGACCGCCCGCGCCCGCTTCGGGAAGTTCGGCATGACGACGCCCGCGAGCTCCTCGAGGCAGCGCACGACCTGGCGGCTGTAGCCGAACTCGTTGTCGTACCAGACGTAGAGCACGATGTGGTTGCCCTGGGCGAGCGTCGCCTGGGCATCGACGATGCCGGCGTAGCGATTGCCGACGAAATCCGTCGAGGCCGCCTCCGTCGAGTTCACGAAGTCGATCTGGTTCTGCAGATCGCCCTCGAGCGACGTCTTGAGCAGGTACTCGTTGAGCTCTTCCTTCGTCGTCGCACGCTCGAGGAAGAGGCTCATCACCGCGAGCGAGACGTTCGGCGTGGGGACGCGGATCGCGTTGCCCGTCAGCTTGCCCTTCAGCTCGGGCAGACATTTCGCGACCGCGCTCGCGGCGCCGGTCTCCGTCACGACCATGTTGAGCGGCGCGGCTCGGCC
>JBIPOQ010000274.1:0-5350 GCA_044379055.1 Myxococcota bacterium | reverse complement strand
CGCCGAGGGCGGTACGGGCACGGGATCCGCATTAGCTTCGGGCTGGCGAGGCGAAGGGCGGAAGACGGCCCGCTTCGCGACGCCGAGGAGAACCCCACCATGCCGAGATCCGAGCGCCAGATCCTTCCCGCCTTCTGCCTGGCTCCCTTCCTCGTCCTCCTGCTCGCCCTCCCCCTCGCCTGTCGCGAAGTATCCCCGGCCCCCGGCGGCAAGGCGCTCTATCGCCAACACTGCGGCGCCTGCCACGGCGAGTCCGGCGACGGCAACGGCCCCCTCGCCGCCTCGCTGAAGCGCCCGCCCTCGGACCTGCGCAAGATCGAGGCGCGAAACGGCGGCCGCTTCGACGAGTCCGAGGTCATGGCCTACATCGACGGCCGCCGGTTCGTCGCCGAGCACGGGCTGAGGGAGATGCCGGTCTGGGGCGCGATCTTCGAGGAGCAGAACCGGCCGGAGCACTACCCGGCGTACACGTCGCTGCTGCACTCGCGGGCGTTGATGGATTATTTGAGGTCGATCCAGGAGGAATGAGCTCCGCGAGCGATCTCCGAGTTCGCCCGCCCGCCCCTACTCCCGCTCGATCCACCGCCTCGCCCGGATCGCCGCCCCGATCCCGCTCCGCCCGTGCCGCGAGCGCTCGGGAAAGAGCCTCGGATTCGCCGCGACGAATCGATCGATGATCCGGGCGGTCCAGGCCCGTGCCCCCCGTTTCGTCGCGCGATACCCGAGCGCCACCACGACCGCGGCCCCGATCGCATCGACGATCAGATCCTCCATCGTATCGGTGAGACCCGATGGATCGCGCGGGGTCGGCTTCTGCATCGTCGTGCCGAAGGACCGATCGACGGCGAACTCGAAGATCTCCCAGGCGGTGCCGATCGTGACGGCGAAGCAGAAGGCGAAGACCGCGAGGAAGCGGGGCCGCATGCGGAGCTCGATGCGCGGCGTCTCGTTGAGCACGTAGACGAGCAGGAAGCCGAGCGCCCCGAGGAGCCCGCCCGAGGTCGCGTGCAGCAGAACGTCCCACCACCAGAAGCGACCGTAGAAGTCCCGCGTCTCGCCGAGGAAGACGGACGCGAAGACGAAGCCGATCGCCATCAGCTCGAGCTGGGGCGGAACGGAGAGCTCGAGGCCCCGCGCGAGCACGCGCGGAAGGAACGTCACGACGAGGATGCCGAGGACGAGCGCTGCGTTCATCCACTGCGCTTCGTAGAGCTCGATCGCGAGGCCGACGAGGAGAGCGAGCTGCAGGCCGAGCTTGATGCGGTGATGGAGCATTCGCGGAGACATCTCCTGATCTCGCGCCTCAGCGCCCCGTCATCCGCTCCACGACCGGCGCCATCGTCTCCATCGCGTGCTCCGGCACGACCCAGTAGCTGACGCCCCAGCGCGCCCGTTTCTCGTCGAGCCCCGCGCAGATCTCGTCGACGCTCCCGACCCACGCATACGGGACCCGGCGTGCCTGCTCGAGCGGGAACGCATAACGCGCGGCGAGCGCGCGGTCCCCCTCGGCCCGGCTCTGCGTCAGGCAATCCGCGTAGACCTGCATGCAGAGCTCGAGGTCGTCCATCCGCGCGCCCGCCGCCTCGGCGATCCAGCGGAGCTTCTCGTCGGTCGCGTCGGCCGTCGAGTCGAGGTCGGTCTCGAGGTCGTGGGCGCCGGAGCGTGCCGCCGGGTTGATGCCGACGATGTCCGCGGTCTCTGCGGCGAGCGACAGGACCTTCTTTCCGCCCCCGCCGATCAGGATCGGGAGCCGGGCCTGCACCGGCGTCGGGAAGCCCGTGATCTCGCCGATCGCGTAGTGCTTCCCGGCGAACGCGTCGGGCTTTCCGGACCAGAAGGCTCGCAGGATCCCGATCGCCTCCCGGAGCCGCTCGATCCGCTGCGAGGCGGGATCGAAGGCGAGCCCCATCGCCTCGTATTCGGCCTTCTTCCAGCCGGTACCGATCCCGATTTCGACTCGCCCACCGGAAATCAAGTCGAGGGTCGCGACCTCCTTGGCGAGGACGACCGGATGCCGGAAATCGTTGGCGAGCACGCTCGAGCCGATCCGCAGGCGCGAGGTCGCGCAGGCGAGCGCGGCGGCGGCGGTCAGCGGGGCGAGCTGCGGGTGGGTCGGATGATCGGAGACGAGGATCGTCGAATAGCCGAGCGCCTCGGCGCGTTGCGCCAGCGCAGCGAGCGATGCGCCGTCTTCGGCGGCGCGGAACTTGAGGCCGAAGCGGAAGCGGCGCGGGTGGGCCATGGGCTCGATTCAGGGCGCCGGGCGCAGGACGTGGCCCGGCAGGCGCGGGAGGGTCTCGAGAACCGAGCGGCCCTCGCTGCGGATCGGGACGCCGTTGACGAGCACGGCGTCGATCCCGCCCGGCTGATCCGCGATCAGGCGATCGCCGCCGGCGGGCATGTCGGCGACGCGGCGGATCGGACCCGGGGCAACCTTCTCCCAGTCGAGGACGACGACGTCCGCCGGCGCGCCGACGCGCAGCACGCCGCGGTCGAGATTCAGGACGTGGCCGATCTCGCCGGTCAGCTTCTGGATCCCGCGCTCGATGCTCATGATCCCGCGATCGCGGACCCAGCGCCCGAGGAAATCCGTCGGCATGACGGCGTCGCAGATCTGGCCGACGTGGGCTCCGGCATCGGAGAGACCGAGGATGCAGCCCTCGCTCGTCAGCAGTCGGCCGACGCCCTCGACGTCGTCGTTCGCGAAGACGATCTCGAAGCGCGTCAGCAGGTCATCGGCGAGAGAGACGTCGGCGACGACGTCGAAGGGCGAGACGCCGCGCGCGTCGGCGAGGGACTGGACGGAGCGCCCGACGAGCTCGGGATGGGCCTTCGATTCGGAGATCGTGACCGTCGGCCAGCCGGGATCGATCCATTTGCGCGAGTCGAACTGCTCGCTGACCCGGGCGCGCCAGGCGCGATCGGCGTAGAGCTTCGGGCGATCGGCGTGCGGCAGCGCCGCGAGCTCGGCGAAGGCCGGCATCTGATAGAAGGAGGTCGGCTCGCGCATCACGATCTGCTGCACGATCGGGCGGCAGGTCACCTGCGCCCAGACGTCGGCGCCGGCGCGCCGCGCGTCGAGATGGCGCGCGAGCTTCTCCTGATAGGGGGCCCGCGAGGTCCAGGACGCCGGGTAGGTCAGGATCGCCGACCAGTTGAGGCGTCGGCCGAGCTTCTTCTGGAACGCGTAGATCCAGTCGAACTCCTCGCCTGCGGCGATGTGGACGATGCCGAGGCCGATCTCGCCCGCGACCGACGCGAGGGCCTCGACCTCTTCCTGGCTCGACATGACGGAGGGGACGGGACGCCCGCCGTCGCCGATGTGGAATCCGGCACGATCGGAGGAGAAGCCGAGAGCGCCGCCGCGGATCGATTCGGCGACGACCTGCTTCATGCGCGCGATCTCGGCGTCCGTCGCCTTGCGCTCGTAGGCGTCGTCGCCGAGCACGTAGGCGCGCACGGGCGTATGGCCGACATAGCCCCCGAAGTTGATCGCGACGCCGGCGCGCTCGACGCGGGCGAGATACTCGCCGTAGGACTCGAAATCCCAGGCGATCCCGGCCTCGAGCGTCTCGAGCCGCATGTCCTCGACCTTGTCGAGGGTCCGCATCAGCGAGCCGCGCCCCGCTTCCCGGGTCGGCGCGATGCTGTAGCCGCAGTTGCCGGCGACGACGGAGGTCACGCCCTGCCAGGACGAGGGCGTCAACGCGGGGTCCCAGAGGACCTGCGGATCGTAATGCGTATGGATGTCGATGAAGCCGGGGGCGACGATCCGGCCCGAAGCATCGATCTCCCGCGCGCCGCGCACCGTCGGCGCCAGCTCGGCGATCTTTCCGTTCGCGATCCCGACGTCGAGTCGTCGCCCCGGGGCGCCGGTGCCGTCGATGAAGAGGCCTCCGCGAATCGCGATCTCGTGCATGACGCTCTCCCCGCCGTCGGCCGCCCCGCGCGCGGGCGCTTCGCCTCGGACCGGTCAAGTGGTACTCGACGGCGACGGGCGCCGCCATGCCGCTCCCGGAGCCCGTCGCCGCGTCCGGCGAAGCCTCCGGCGTCTCACCGCGTGGAGTCGACGGGGATTTCGAAGACCGGCTCGCCGAAACGATCGACACCGAACCCGGCGATCTGCTTCTGCACCTCCGGCGAGAGCAGATCGCGCTCGAGGGCCTTCGCGCCCTCGATCTCGATCGGTCGATCGAAGGGCGTCGGATCGACCTGGAAGATCCAGTAGACCTCGGTCAGCGACGGCGCGGGCTTCGAGAGCACCACGAGCCCGATCCGATCACGAACCGCCAGGAAGGCCGCGAGCTCCGAAAGGATGTAGGCGCGCTGCTGGCCCGCCACCTCGAGCGAGGCGCGCATGCCGCTCTCCGTCCGGACATGGCCCGGCCAGCGGGCTGCCGGATCGATCCCTGCGGCCCGGAAGAGCGCTTTCTCGCGAGCATGCGTATCCGATCCATCGGCTCGGCTCACGAAGGGGGGGCGAAGGCGAGCGATCCGGGCGATGGCGTCCTCGGGAGACTTCGCCGACGCGACGCCGGCGGGATCCTCCTTCGGACCGACGAGAACCATGCGGCTCTCGAGCAGCGGCGTACGACTGCGAAACAGCTCGTCCCGTCCGAGCGGCTCTCCGTCGAGCGCGGGCACCAGCACGAGGTCGACCTCGCCCCGACGCCCCTTCTCGAGCACCGCGTCGCGCGGGCCGGCGACGACGCGGATCGGGTAGCCGGATCGATCGGAGAACCCAGGGAGGAGCGCGCCGAGGAGCCCCGACTCGTGAAGGCTCATCGTGGTCGCGATCCGGAGGGGTCGCCGCTCGGCGGCGTTTCCGCCGTCGGGCAGCAGGAGGCTCGCAATCACCAGAGCGAACGCAGCGCAGATCGACCGTCGCCCCCTCATGAGCGCGGAATCAGCCCGGCGAGCGCGTCCCAGGTCCGCACCACCGAGCGCTGCGGATCCGCGCCGACCCCGACCGGCAGGAACGCCATCTCGTCGACCCCCGCCGCCGCATACGCCCGCATCGCCGCTTCGAGCGCCGCCTCGTCGCCGTGGGGCACGACCGCGTCGATCATCGCGTCGGTCCAGCCGTCCGCGAGCGCACGGCCCGCATCGGGGACACCGCAACGCTGGAGCAGCGCCGCATACGCCTCGAGGCGCGGGTAGATCGAGAGATACGAATGCACCCCGGCCCGGACCTCCTCCCGGCTCTTCGAGAGGATGCAGGGCATGATCATGACGACCCGCGGCATCGGCCGGCCCGCCTGCTTCGCCTGCGCGCGGAGCGTCGGCACGATCGTGTCGCGGACGTAGGCCGGCGGTGCGAGCCAGGGCAGGACGCCATCCGCGACGCGGC
>JBIPOQ010000273.1:0-5376 GCA_044379055.1 Myxococcota bacterium | reverse complement strand
CGGTAGCGCTCCCTCGAGAGGCCGAGCAGCCCCAGGAACGCGGCTTCGTTGTCCTGTCCGATCGACGGGCCCGGACGGATCGCCGGCCGCGTCCGACTGCACTTCACGTACGCACCGTAGATCGTCTCGCGGAAGCCGAGGGGATGCAGGGCCTCGACGAAGGTCCCGCGCGCCCGAAATTGCGGATGATCGAGCAGGTCCGAAACGTCGCAGACGGGGCTCGCCGCAACGCCGAACGACTGGAGCCGCCGGGCGAGCGCGTCGCGCTCGAAACCGCGGGTCCAGTCCGAAAGGCAGGCGTGCAGACGCTCGATCCCGGCGACGCGTCCGGTCGCCGTCGCGTAGACCGGATCGCGGGCCCAGTCGACGTCGCCGAGGGCGGCGGCGAGCCCCTGCCACTCCACCTCGGAGAGGACCGCGATCGCGATCCAGCGATCCGCGCCGAGGCAGGGGAACACGCCGTGCGGTGCCCCCGCGCCGACCGGATGCCGATTCCCGAGCGACCCGCCAACCCGACCATTGAAGACGAAATCGAGGAAGGTCGGACCGACGAGCTGGAGGGTGCCCTCGAGCTGGGCGTAGTCGATGTGCTGCCCGCGACCCGTCCGCGCTCGATGGGCGAGCGCGAGCAGGATCGCGAAGGCGCCGATCACGCCGCCGAGGGGATCGGCGTACGCATTCTCCATCGCCTGGAGTCGTCCGTCGGCATGCCCCGTCACGCTGTCGAGTCCGGCCAGGCTCGCAAGGCTGTTGCCATAGGTGCGCAAGCCCGCGAGCGATCCGAACTGCCCCGTCGACGAGAGCGACGCGAAGACGAGACGCGGATCCCGCGCGCAGAGCGCTTCCGCCCCGAGCCCGAACCGTTCCATCACGCCCTGGCCGAAGTTCTCGATCACCACGTCCGAGCGCGCGACGAGCGCTGCGGCGAGCTCGCGCCCCTCCTCCGTCTTCAGATCGAGGGTCACGCTGCGATTGCCCGCCCAGAAGGCGTGGTTCTGGAGGCTGCGATCGGGATCGGGGACTCCATTCCAGAACGGCGGAATCGTGCGCTGGATGTCCGGTCGCGACCGCGACTCGATCTTGAAGACCTCGGCTCCGAGGAACGCGAGCAGCTGCCCCGCCGTGGGCCCGACGAGGCCCCAGCCGAAGTTCGCGACGCGCAGCCCCGCGAGCGGCAGCGCGCGATCGAACGCCTCGGCGTTTGCCGCGGTCGACGCCGGCGCCGACGCGAACGCGGAGACGGATGCGGTTCGAGCGAGCGACGGCGCGCCGACGCGGGCGCTCGACCAGCCGGGCAGTGCCGACATCCCCGCGCGGCCCTGCTCGCCGAGCAGCGGCGCGGCGCGGCGCGGACCGCCCGGCGAGCCCGGCAGACGGACCGGCGCGCCCAGCGTCCGCACGCGGCCGAGCTTCGGATGCTCGAGGTCGACGAGCGCGCCTCGGGCGGCGAGGTGCGGATGCGTCGCGAGATCGGCCATCGTGTAGACGGCGGTCGCCGGACACCCGTTCGCCTGGCAGACGGCCATGATCTCTTCCTTGGAACGCTCGCTCGCCCACGCCCCGATCAGCGCATAGATCAGATCGGCGTTGCGCCCGCGCTCCCACATGTCCTCGAAGATCTCGGGCCGCGCCCACTCCGGGTCCCCCATCGCCGTACGCAGCCCGCGCCACTGCGCCTTTTCGAGCGCGATGACGAGGACATGCCCGTCGCGGCAGGCCACGATGCCCGCCGGCGCCGCGAGTCCCATGCCCGCGCCGCCCGTGCGGCGATCGAAGCGATGGTCCTGCGCATAGCCACCGACGTTGAGGGCGCCGACGAAGAGCGCGCCCAGGACCTCCGCCGACGCGACGTCGAGACGCTGCCCGCCGCCGACGCGGTCGCGGCCGAGCAGGCAGCCGAGCCCCCAGGCCGCGCCGGCGTAGCCTGCGAAGAATTCGGCGGAGAAGGTGCCGTGCTCGAGGGGCTCGCCGTCGGGTCGGCCGCAGTAGCGGTGGCCGCAGGCCGAAAAGTGGTAGGCGTTGAGGTCGTGCCCCTTCCAGCCGGCGAGCGGCCCCGTCAGACCGAAGGGCGTCAGGACGATGGTGACGAGCTCCGGGCAGCGCGCCGCGAGCGCCGCCTCGCCGAGGCCGAGGGCCTCGAGGCGGTCGGCGGAGAAGCTCGTGACGAGCACGTCCGCACCGTCGACGTAGGCGAGCAGCGCCTCGCGGCCCGTCGTCGTCCCGAGGTCGAGCACGACGCTCTGCTTGTTCGTATTCAGGAAGAAGAACGTGCCGCTCTTCTCGAGGTCGGGCACGTCGCCCGGAAAGGGCCCCCAGCTCCGGGTCTCGTCGCCGACTCCCGGCGCCTCGAGCTTGACGACCTCGGCGCCGTAGTCCGCCAGGAGCCGCGCGCAGAAGGGCGCCGCGACCCCCGAGGCCAGCTCGACGACCCGGATTCCCGCGAGCGCGTCCGACGTCTCCGCCATGTCCGCTTTGTAGGACATCCGGAGTCGGCTTTCAGCGGTCGCCGAACGGCCGCGGGCCGGTCCGGGCCTCCGCTCGTCGCGAAGATCCCGTCCGGCCCGCCGACTCGGAGTCGATCAGTAGTTCCACTGCACCTGCGCGCCGAGACGATGGGCGTTCTTCGTGTCGTCGTAGGGCGCCGTCCGGGTGTTGGTCCGCTCGAAGGAGTGGGTGTACATCACGGTCAGCTCGAGCTCGGGCCAGGGGGAGTACTCGATCCCGGTATCGATCTCGTTGACGGTCGAGCGGGGGGCATTCGTCGCGAACTTTCGCCCGCCCGCGTAGTAGTTCCATCGCGAGAACGGGAAGATCGTGCCGATCGACGAGTCCCACTTGTAGTTGGCCTGGATGTAGCCGCCGTGGAGGAATCGCGCCTCGATGCGATCGCCGTCGGGCGACAGCTCCGGCCCTTCGCCGACGTTCCACTCGGCCTCGACGCCGAAGGGCTGGGGATACCAGACGAAAGTGAGGGCTCCCCGCTGATCGATCGCCCCGTTCGAGGGCTGGTCCGGAGTGATCGGTCCCGCTCCGAGATCGATCGAGCTCCGGGAAGACACGAAGCGACCGTAGTGGTACTGGGCACCGATCTCCATGATCTGCCCGTTCGCGAACTTGAAGGGATTGCTGACCCTCGCGGTGACGTGCGGCTGGTGGTTCTGGTCCGATCGATTCAGGCCCTGCCCCCCGTACACGCCGAGCGAGAGCACGCCGTAGTCTCCGGACCCCTTGAGTCCGAGCTTCACGAGGTCCTTGAAGACGGCGCGGGTCTGCGCCGGCGCCCAGATCAGGTAGGCACCGAGATCCCGCTCGCCCTCGACCGTGCTGTTGAGGGCATCCGGGCGCTCGAAGGGCGCTCGATTCTGGCTCGACTGGAGATTCACGAAGCCGAAGGGAACCTTCGACTCGCCGACGCGGATCCGGAACTCCTTCTTCGAGTCGAGGGCGATGTCCGCATAGAGATCCCGCATCTGCAGAGCAGTATCCCCGGCACCGGGCGACGCATTGAAATCCAGCTGACCGTAGAGGAAGACGTGATCGCTCATGTCGCCGCTGAAGATGAAGCGCCCGCGCCGGATCAAGAACATCTCGTTGTCGCGCACGGAGCGGTCGGCCGGCACCTCGAGATCCGGGCCCGTCTGGGAGAGGACCTCGGAGAGTCGGAACTGCGTGTAGCCCCGCAGCGAGATCCGCTCGTACCATTTGCCCTCGAGCGCTTTGCCGATGAGATCCGACGACGTCCCGTCCGCGATCTCCTCGATCCGGAGGAATTCCTTCTTCTGCTCTTCGATCGCCTCTTCCGCCTTGTCGATCCGCTCGGACTGGACCTCGACCTCCGCGGCGACCTCTTCGAGGGACCTCGCTTCGGATCCCGGCGGAACGACCGCACCGGCGGCAGCCCCGGACGTCGCGGCGCCCGCCGTGGCGGCGTCGGGCTCGGCTTCGCCCTCCCCCGTCGACCCGGCCGCGGCCTTCGAGAGCGCCTCGTACTCGGCCTCCGAGAGCGAGCCGCGCTCGCGCAGGATCTTCAGCAGCTCGGCCATTGCCGGATCGGCGGCCCGGGCGGTGCCCGCTCCTGCGAGCCCGATGAGGAGACCCAGCCCGGTGGCCAGACCGATCGATGCGATTGCCCGGAATCTCGACGACACCCTTCCCTCCGATTTCGGCGGCCGGCGGCGACACGTTGGGGAGTCCGGGGGCGGACCCGCTCGATCTCGAGCGGCGATCGTGTATTCGGCGAACGCGGCGGCATTCAATCGGAGCTGCGTGGCGATCGTGTGACGAAGAGGAGGCGAGCGTGAAACTTCGTGACGATGGCGTGTCTGATCGACGGCTGGATGTGGCGATCGGGTGACGGCTTCAGCCGCCGGCGAGCGGCGCGAGGAAATGGACCTCGCTCGCCGGGCGGAGCTTCTGATAGCGGGCGTCGTTGTAGAGCGTCCCGTCGATGGCGACCGAAACCTGGTCGAGCTTGCCGACGAGCGTGGGGAATCGCGCGTAGAGCGCGGCGACGAGGTCGACCACCCGGGCGGCCTCGAGCTCGACGGATTCCTCACCCGTCAGCGCGCGCAGGCCGCCCGAGAAGATCACCTTGGCCATCGGGCTCGGCCGACCTAGCCCTTCTTCGTCTCGATCGCGTCGAGCACCCGGGGCGGAGTCATCGGGAGCTGGTGCATGCGAACCCCGATCGCCCGGGAGACCGCGTTCCCGACCGTCGCCAGCGGCGGCACGATCGGCGTCTCCCCGACGCCGCGCACACCGTAGGGATGGAGCGGGTTCGGGACCTCGACGACGACGGTGTCGAGCATCGGGAGATCCGACGCGACCGGCATCCGATAGTCGAGGAAGCCCGGGTTCTCCATCTTGCCGTCCTTGTCGAAGAGGTACTCCTCCCAGAGCGCCCAGCCGATGCCCTGGGCGGCGCCGCCCTGGAGCTGGCCTTCGACGTAGCTCGGATGGACCGCCTTGCCGGCGTCCTGGACCACCGTGTATCGAACGACGGTCGATCGACCGGTCTCCGGATCGACTTCGATGTCGCAGAGGTGGACGCCGAAGCCGGGGCCCGCTGCGGGCGGGTTGACCGAGGCGCTCGCGATGATCGGGCCACCGGTGTGGCCCATCTGCTTCGCGATCTCGGCGAGCGAGAGCGGCTTGTTGCTCGAGGCGCCGTTGGTGCCGACGGCCTGGCCATCGCGCCATTCGACGGCGTCGACCTCGCATCCCCAGATCGTCGCCGCCCGGGCGCGCAGATGCTCGATCACGAGCTTCGAGGCCTCGATGACCGCCATGCCCGTCGCATAGGTCACGCGACTGCCGCCCGTCAGGTCGCAGTAGCCCACCGAGTCCGTGTCGCCGACCAACGGCCGCACGCGGTCC
>JBIPOQ010000272.1:0-5379 GCA_044379055.1 Myxococcota bacterium | reverse complement strand
CCGAAGTCCGCAGCCGCCGAGAAGCGCACGCGGCCGTGCCAGGGGCGAGCCATTCGCGTCCCCCCGTGCCGCGCCGCCTGCGGCTTGTGAACCGCGACCCGTATCAGGCGCGCGTGACTTGCACCGGGATCGCGCTCATGCGCGGGATCCCCGTGTACGGGTCGTAGTCGCGTTCGACTGACGAGAGGCGGCCGGTATTGCTGCCGATCTCGCGGGTCTTCAGGTCGTTCTCCGGGGTCGGGAGATCGCCGAAGCAATGCGGCATCGAGACGACGCCCCGGCGGATCTCGGCCTCGGGCTCGACGACGCCGAGGATGGTGTCGTGGTCCGAGCTGATCTCGACGAGGTCGCCCTTGGCCAGGCCGAGCTTCTCGAGGTCGAAGGGGTTCATGAAGGCCGGGTTGTAGTTGTACTTCCGGACGAGCTTCGCGATGTCGCGGCCGGCGGAGTTGTGGACGTCGGGGAGCCTTCGACTGACGAGGCGGAAGGGATACTCGGCGTCGCGTTCGATCGGCTCGCCAGCGACCTCGGCCAGCTCGCCCATCATCGTCGGGTCGGCGAGCTCGAGGCGCGCGGTGCAGGCCGGATCGCCGGGCTCGACCACGGCCGTCGGGTCGTCGAAGATCTTGCCCTCCGGATGGCGCTTGACCTCCTCGATCGGGATGCGCGAGCCCTTCGCCAGGATCTCGAGGATCTCGTCGGTCGTGGGCTTCTTCGCGAGGTCGAGCTCGGTGCGGATCGGGTCCGAGACCTCGGGGCCCCATTCGTAGGCGGCGGCGAGGGAGAGCGGGAGCTTCATGCGCTGGGCGAGCCCGTAGAAGAACTCCCATTCCTCGATCAGATCGGAGCCCGGCGGCGGCGCGACGATCGCGGGCGTGTACTGGCCATAGGGCGCGGGGTAGCCCATCGCGTAGGGCGTCAGCGACTCGGTCGGGAGCGTGATGCTCGGGACCTCGAGCGAGAGCTTCGGCGCGATGACGTAGTCGGCGACCTTCGCCGTCGCCGACATCTTGATGTCGAGGGTGATGTTGAGCTCGAGGGCCTTCATGGCTTCGTAGGTCTTGCGCTGGTCGGGCCAGGCGGCCATCGGGTTGCCGCCGACGCTGATCAGGACGCGGACCTGACCGTCGCCCGGCAGCAGGATCTCGTCGGCGAGCGCCGCGGTCGGGAGCCCCGAGGCGGTGTTGGTCAGGTTGCGGACGCGGATCTTCTCGCCGAAGCCCCAGCCCGGGGTCGGATTCGAGGGCTGCGCCTTCGCCCGCGCCCGCGGCTGGAAGACGTTCGGGTTCGAGATGCGCTCGCCCGCGCGCTTGTAATGTCCGCAGACGGTCTTGAGCGCGAGCAGCAGGTACTCGGTCAGCGCGCCGCGGGGCGCCATGTTGGGGCCGGTCCCGGCGTTCGCGCCGCCGTTCTTCGACGACGCGTAGAGACGCGCGGCGCGCAGCAGGTCGGCCGCGCGCACGTCGGCGCGGCGCTCGACGTACTCGGGGGTGAAGGTCTCGATCGCGCGGCGCAGTGTCTCGTGGCCGCGGGCGTTGCGGGCGAGGAACTCGCGGTCGCCGAGGCCCTCGTCAAGGATGATGCGGAGCATGCCCGCCAGGATCGTCGGATCCTCGCCGGGCTTCGGCTGGAGGTGGACGGCGGCGACGCGGGCGAGCTCGCTCTTGCGCGGGTCGATGATCACGAGCTGGATGCCGCGCTGCACGGCGTCGTGGAGATGCTTGCCGGGATTCATGCACGGGATGCCGATCGACTTCGAGATCGTCGGGTTCGCGCCGACGAACATCCAGACGTCTGCCGTGTCGAAGTCGCGGGCGCCGCCCAGCCAGGTCCCGTGGAGCGCGGGCGCGATCATCTTGCCGGGCTGGTCGATCGTCGCGCTCGTGAAGAGCATCGGAGAGCCGAGCGAGCCGAGCCAGGCGTGGGCCAGCGGCGTCGCGGCGGGGTAGGGCAGGGAGAAGGTGCCGGTGTAGAGGGCGACCGAGCGCGGACCGTGGCGCTCGACGATGCGGCCGATCTTCTCGGCGATCTCGTCCATCGCCTGCGCGGACGGAATCGAGTGGTGGCGGCCGTCGGGGCCGCGTTTCTGGGAGTGGAGGAGTCTTTCCGGATGGGCATGCTGCTCGGGCAGGGCGCGGCCCTTCGCGCAGGTGTAGCCGTGGTAGATCGGGTTGTCCTTGTTGCCGATCACGGACACGGCGCGGCCGTTCTCGACCGTGACCTTGATGGCGCAGCCGGCGTGGCAGAAGCGGCAGAAGGAATCATGGACCGTCGACATCGGGGCTCCTCCGTCGCGCCGGACCGGGCCTGGGAAGCGGACGACCGGCTCGGGCGCTGGACCCAGATTACGGGATGCGGGTACAAATGGGGAACGGAATCGGCGACGGACGCCCGGGCCGGGTCGGACGTGGCGCAGTCTGCGCGGGTCAGGCTAGGCTCCGGTCTCGCGAAGTCCAGCGCGAAGTCCAGATGGGGAGGATCTCCGATGCTTGCTCGCAGTCTCTACGACGCCCTGATCGCGGCTCTGGTGCTGCTGGGTGTGTCTCTCGTCGTGATCGGTGCCGAGCCCGCGCCGGCTTCGGCCGAGGCGGAGTCCGCGCCGATCGTGCTGGCCCAGGACGGGGGGACGGAGCCGCGCGAGCTCGAGCCCGCCTACGCGCCGCCGCCGCCGGGCGAGCCGGGTCCCTACAACGAAGCGGAAGGCGCGGGCTACAACAGCGATTACCTGTTCGGGATCACGCGCTCGATCGCGGGTACGACGATCATTCCGGCGGGCAAGCTCCCGCTCTTCCTGCTCTCGGTTCCGCTCGACATCGTGCTCCTTCCCTTTGCCGCGATCGGAGGCTTCTTCGGATGAATCGGACCAGCCAACTGCGCGCTCTCTCGGTCGTCGTTCCCCTGGTCCTGTCGTTCGCGGCCCTCGTGGTCGTCTCGTCGGGCTGCGCCCCGCGTGCGCTCCGGGGCGGGGAAGGTACGGCCAATCCCGATCTCGATCGCCCGGCGATGTCCGTGCTGCTCGATCGCGACGACATCACCTACCTCGTCGACGGCTACCTCGGCCGGCTCGAGAGCTCGGCCTTCTGGCAGCAGCGGGTCAAGGGCAGCCCGAAGCAGCCGATCGTCGCGATCTGGCCGATCCGCAACGCGACCTCCCAGCATCTCGACGACCAGATGCTCTGGCTGCTCTCGTCGATCGAGACGTCGCTGATCAATTCGGGCGCGGTCGCCGTCGTCGATCGGTCGCGTCAGGAAGAGTTCGCCCGGGAGATCGGGATCCAGCAGGGTTCGATCTACGATCCGGCCTCGGCCCAGCGCCTCGGTCGCCAGCTCGGAGCCCAGTACTTCGTGACGGGCAAGATCACCTCCGTCGACGAGCGCCTCAACAAGAAGCACCGCGTCCAGTACTCGCTCTTCCTGCAGGTCGTCGAGATCGAGACGGGCGTGATCCGCTTCCAGGATCAGATCGACCGCAGCAAGCAGATCGAGCGCTAGTCGCCGCGATCGCGAGAGCCAGGCGGATGACGGAGCGAATGCGACGGGGCCGCCGATCGAGGAGGGCGCCCATCCGCTCCGATTTCCGACGTGCGCTCCGATCGCTCGGTCTCTCGATCGCCCTCGCCCTGCTCGCGAGCGGCTGTGCGACGTATACCGACCGGATGCAGGACGCTACGCAGGCCGTCCAGGCCGGCGCGTACGCGACGAGCCTCGAATCCCTGAACAAGGCGCTGCGGGTCGACTCCGAGCAGGAGCTCCCCGGTCGCTGGCGTTCGACCGACGCGCTCACCGTCCTCGAGCGCGGCATCGTCCTGCAGAGCCTCGGCCGCTACAAGGAGAGCAGCCGGGACCTCTCGGCGGCCGAGCAGGAGATCGAGCTGCTCGACCTGCGCCGCAACGGCGTCGATGCCCTCGGCAAATACCTCTACAGCGACGCGAGCGGGAAGTACAAGGCGCCGCCGAGCGAGCGCCTCGCGCTCAACGCGATCAACCTGCTCAACTATCTCGCCGACGGAGACCTCGACGGGGCTGCCGTCGAGGCGCGGCGATTCCAGGCCGCGCGCGAGTTCCTCGCGACCCAGGGCGTCGAGGCCAAGGGTCCGGCGGCGCTCGGCGCCTACCTCGCGGGCTGCGTCTTCGAGAAGCTCGGCGAGGGCGACCGCGCGCTGCGGTATTACGAGGAGGCGCTCGAGAGCGCGGGATCCCTCGCCTCGCTGCGGGCGCCGGTGGCGCGGCTCGCGCCGGCCAACGCCTATCGGGGGCCCGCGCTGAAGCGGCTGCTCGAGGAGGGCGGCGCGTCGCCCGCACCGGGGTCGACCAGGCGCGCGGGCCAGGGCGAGCCGATGGGGGAGATCCTCGTCGTGACGGCGGTCGGTCGGGTGCCCCACAAGGTGCCCGAGCGGATGCCGATCGGCGCCGCGATCGGGTTCGTCGGGACGATCCTGACCGACGACCTCAGCATCCTCGAGCGGAGCGCCTTCAAGGTGCTCGTGTTTCCCGCGCTGCAGCCCGTCGGAAGCCAGCTCTCGAGCGTCGCCGTCGCCGTCGACGGGAAGGACTCGCCGCTCGAGCTGATCACGGATCTCGGCGCTGCGGTCTCCGCCGAGTACGAGGCCAACAAGCCGGCAATCATCGCTGCCGGCCTGACACGCATGCTCGCGCGCGCGGCGATCGCCGAGGGCGCCCGGGCCGCCGGCAATCAGGGCGACAACGTGATCGGCATCGTCGCGGCCCTCGCGACCGAGGCGGCGCTCGTCGCCGCCGATCGGCCGGATACGCGCTCGTGGACGTTGCTCCCCGGCCGCGTCCTCGCGACCCGGATCCCCGTGCGCGCCGGCGACCACACCGTCGAGGTCGCCTTCGGTCAGTCGGGCGCCCTGCCGCGCCAGTTCGACGTGACCGTCGCGCCTGGCGGTCTCGCGACCGTCGTCGTCACCGAGCCGCGCTGATGGCCGCGGCCTACCGGCATCTGCTCGCGCCCGGTCGCATCGGGACGCTCGCGCTGCGCAATCGGATCCTGATGTGTCCGATGGGCGACAATCAGGCCACCGCCGAGGGCTACGTCACCGATCAGCAGATCGCCTACTTCGAGGCCCGCGCGCAGGGCGGCGCAGCGCTCCTGATCGTCGGCTCCGTCGGGGTCACGGCGCCCGATGGCCTCTCGAGTCCGCGGCAGGCCGCCCTCGCGAACGAGTCGATGGTCGCGGGCTTCTCGCGGATGGCCGAACGGGTCCATGCCCACGGCGCGAAGCTGGCGCTCCAGCTCGTCCACAACGGCAAGAACGCCGTGATGGACATCGTGGCCGGGCGGCCGATGCTCGTGCCGTCCCATCCGAAGGCCTCGCCGCCCGATGCGCTGATGGGCATGTTGACGCCCGACGAGGC
>JBIPOQ010000271.1:0-5381 GCA_044379055.1 Myxococcota bacterium | reverse complement strand
AGGAAGGGGAGGCTCGCGACGTCGAGGCAGAGCTTGTTCGTCACGCCCATCAGCAGGACGACCGCGACACCCGAGAGAAGGATCCAGAGCAGCGCCTGAACCGCATCCGGACGCGTCGTGCCGGACGGGTCGTCGTCGGCGACTGCTCCCGGCGCGCTGCTGGTCCCTGTCCCGTTTTCGGCCGCCGCGCTCTGTGCGCGGACCAGGGGCCAGGCGCAGGCCAGCACCGCGAGGCCGGTGGCGCCGAATGCGAAGCTCCAGAGCGTCCCCGTCTGCGAGAGCGGCAGGCGCGGCTCGAGCAGGAACGGGTAGGCGAAGAGCGCGAGGAAGGACCCGATGTTCGAGACCGCATAGAGGGCGTAGGGCGAGCGGGTCGGATGCGCGCGGGCGAACCAGGCCTGGACGAGGGGGCCCGTCGACGCGAGCACGAGGAATGGAAGCGCCACGCTCGAGGTCAGGATCCGGAGCACGCTCCAAGTCGGATCGACGTCGCCCTGAAGCTGCGGTGGCGTCACGGGCAGGACGGGGAGCGAGAGCAGGGCGGCGGCGACGGCGACGAGATGGATCCAGAGCTGCCAGCTCGGCTTCACGTACCGGATCATCGCGTGGGCGTAGGCGTAGCCGAGGAAGAGCACGGACTGGTAGAAGGCGAGGCAGAGGGTCCAGACCGCGGGCACGCCGCCGAACCAGGGCAGAATGCGCTTGCCGACCATCGGCTGGACGAGGAAGATCAGGAATGCCGAGGCGAAGATCGCCGTGGCGTACAGGGCGACGGGGCCCGTCTGGCCTCCCCCCGACAGCGATTCGTTCGTGGTCTGCGAGGGAGCCCTCGAATCGCCCGCCGGATCCTTCATGGGGCGCAACGATAGGTGGGGCCACCGGTTTTGAGAAGCCCCGAATCCGCCCGCGAAGGGCGAGGAGGATCGCGATGTCGGTCTCGATGGATCTCTTCCGGGGCCGGGGGCGCGCGGCCGTGATCGCGTTCTCGGCAGGCCTCGCCGTCCTCCTCGCCGTCGCCGCGAGGGCCGTCGTCCCGGGGATCGATTGGGCGGCCCACGCCGAGGCGCGTACGGTCGTCGTCCTCCATCAGGACGAGGATGGCACGATGCGGCAGACGACGATCTGGCTCTGTGTCTCGGAGGGGCAGGGCTACGTGCGCGGCGGGAGCGGTCGCTGGGTCGGCAACACGCGCCGCGACGGCGACGTCTCGGTCCGGATCGGGGACGTCGAGCTCGCCGTCCGCGCGACGCCCCTCTCGGACGAGGCCGAGATCGCGCAGGTCACCGCCGCCTTCCGCGCGAAGTACGGATTCGGCGACGTCATGGCCACCCTCGTGCGGGGCCATCCGACGATCTTCCGACTCGAAGCGCGCTGATCCGAGGTCCCCGCCGCGGGCCGGACGCGCTCAGATCCGGAGCAGCTCGGCCGTGTTGTCCCGCATCACGCGCCGAAGCGCCGGCGCCGGGAGCTTCTCGACCTCGTCGAGGAAGTCGAGCGGCGCGGCCACGCCTTCGGGATGCGGCCAGTCGGAGCCGAACAACACGCGCTCGGCCCCGATCGTGTCGACGAGCCGATAGACGTCGTCTTCGAAGAAGGGCGCGACGTAGACGTGCTCGCGGAAGACCTCGTGGGGCGGTCGCTTCGCGAGGGAAGCCTTCGCGCCGCCCTGGGACGTGATCGCGACGCGGCCGACCTTCTCGAGGTTCTTCAGCAGCGGGGGGACCCAGTCGCTGCCGTTCTCGATGCTCGCGACGCGCAGGCGCGGGAAGCGGTCGAAGAGGCCGTGGAGCACGAGGGCGGCGAGGGTGTCCTGCGCGGGGCGCGCGCCGAAGCAGGTGAGGAACTGAAAGGCGGTCATCGTCTGCTCGGTGACGTTCGGGTCCTCGCCCCACTCGCGACCGAAGAACTGGACGTAGCCGCTCACGCCGATGTGGACCGCCGCGACGAGCCCGGCCTCTTCGGCGCGGGCCCAGAACGGATCGAAGTGTGGATCCGCCGGCGATCGGCCGTACACCGGGCCGGGCCGCAGGATGAATCCGCGGGCGCCGAGGGCTGCGACGCGTTCGAGCTCGGCGACCGCCCAGTCGCGGTCGACGAGGGTGATCAGGGGCAGGGCGAAGATGCGGTTCCGGTACGCATAGCCCCAGTCGTCCTCGACGTAGCGGTTGAAGGCGCGCATGTTCGCGAGCAGGGCCTCGCGATCCGCGTGGATGTCGTCTTCGAAGGCGACGCCGAAGCTCGGCAGCATGATCGTCGCCTCGATGCCCTGCTTGTCGAGGGTCGCGATCCGGACGTCGCGGTTGCGGAAGGTCGGCGTCTCGGATGGAATCGCCTTGGGGACGTCGTTCGGATCGCCCTTGCCGGACATGAAGGGACGGTAGGCCCCGGGCGGGAGAACCCAGTCGCGCGTCGGACGGTGGAAGCCCATCGGCCGGTCGCCGAAGCGCCACTCGTCCTGGCCTTCGGCGTTCTTCGCGACGTGGCATGCCCGCGCGTTCCTGAACTTCGCCTCGAGATGGCGCGTGCAGCAGTCGTGGGGCTCGTAGTAGTGGTTGTCGGCGTCGACCGGAATGAAATCGAGGGATCTCATCGCCATCCTCCTCGGGCGCCATCGCCCTTTGCATCCACGGGGCTCGCGAACGACGGCGTCATCGCCTTCGCAAGAGCATCAAGCGGTTCTCGGGATTCGGCCGCAGGCCGTCGCCGCGGCCCTCGAAATAACGCGCGAAGAGCGTCTCCGGCGACAGATCCTCGACGACCGCCCATCCGAGCGCGTCGACCTCGCGAGCGAGCTCGGCTGGAACGTGCTTCACGCGGCGGGGCTCGCCGACGGCCTCGGTGCTGCGCTGGACCTCGATGGCGCGGGCGCGGTCCTCTTCGTGCACGAGCAGATGGCGGGCGATCGGATAGTCGAAAACGATCTGGCTGCCGACGGCCGTGACCGCCTGGAGGGACCGCAGCGTCTCGAAGATGGCCTCGCGATGGAGGTAGGTAACGACCCCCAGCCAGTTGAAGAAGGCGGGGACCGCCGCGTCGAAGCCGCTCCGGGCGAGGGCCGCTCCGGCGCTCTCCTGCTCGAAGTCGACGCAGACGAAGCGCACGTTCGGATGCGTGTCGAAGCCGAGCTGCCGGAGCTTCGCCCGCTTCTCGGCCTGGGAGGCGGGGTGGTCGAGCTCGAAGACCCGCAGCGTCCGCAGCAGATCCGGTCGTCGCAGGAGGAACGAGTCGTTGCCCGCGCCGAGCAGGACGAATTGGCCGACCCCCGCTTCGGCGATCGCCCGTTCGAGAGCGTCTTCGGCATATCGTGCGCGGCCGACGATGCCGCCCTGGATCGGTTGCAGCGCCATCTGCTCGACGTAGGCCTGCAGCGCGCCGCGCTCGAGGGGCTCCCGAAAGACACCGCCCGTGAAGTGGGCGGCGAAGGGGTCTTCGAAGATCAGGGGACGGAGGCCCGACTGGTAGTGGGCGGCGCGGAGGCCCGCGACGAGCTGGGCGGTCACGCTGGGCTTGCCGGTCTCCATCGATCTCGTCCTTCCCCGCGCCGCGCGCTCAGGGCACGAGCGCCGCGTCGGCGACGCCCTGGTCGTAGTATTCCCGCGTCCGGCAGATCGCGTCGCCCCGGAACCACCAGAATCCCACGTAGCGGTTGTCGTAGGGCCTGCCGGTCGAGAGCGCGCGCCCGCGACCGTGGTACTCGGCGATCAGGAGATCCGGGTCGCTCGAGGGATGGACGACGTCGATCTCGAGTTCGAAGCGAAAGACCTGGAATGCCCGGCTCAGATAGTCGCGGACGGTGTCGCGTCCCTCGACCTTGAACGGGCCGCGCGCGACCGGGTAGGGAAATTCGATCACGTAGTCGGGCGTGTAATGGGCGACGGCGGCGGCCGCATCGCCCTTCGCCATGTGGGCGAAGACGCGCTTCAGGACTTCGAGATGGCTCATGAACGGGCCTCGCTGGGACCGGTGCGGACCGGATCGCTCGACTATAGAGGAAAGCGCCCGCACCGGAGCGAGCGACTCGACCCTTCGAAAGATCTTCGCCGGACCCGCTTCGGGCGGCGCTTCCGGAGCTAGCATCGGGCGCCGGCTCGGCCGATCGATGCTTCCGGAGGATCCGAATGCGCATGCCCGTTCGCTCGCTCGCGGAGAGCCTCTCCTCGATCTCCTGCCTGGTCGCCCTGCTGATCGTCGGCGCGCCGTTCGCTCCGCGGCCGGCCGCTGGTGCCGACGCGCCGGCCGCGCAGGCCGCGAGCCCCGGGACCCCGGGCTATTCGCCCTGGGTCGAGCGGAGCTACGCGACCCGGGTCTTCTGGGGCGATACCCACGTCCATTCCAGCTGGTCCCCCGACGCCAACGCTGGCGGCAATACCCGCATCGACCCCGATGCGGCCTATCGCTTCGCCAAGGGCGAGACGGTGACGGGCCACAATGGCCAGCCCGTCCGTTTGCGCCGGCCCCTCGATTTCCTGGTCGTCGCGGATCACAGCGAGTACATGGGGCTCTTCCCGATGCTCGAGGCGAGGGATCCCGAGCTCCTCGCCAACGAGACGGGGGCGCGCTGGTCGGGGATGATCGCCGAAGGCAAGCGCGCGCAGGTCGGCGCCGAGTTCGCGATGGGACTCCCGTCCGGAAAGGACCTGCTGAAGAGCCCGGGCTTCCAGCGCTCGGTCTGGAATCGCGTGATCGAGAACGCCGAGCGGCACGACGCCCCCGGACGCTTCACGGCCTTCGTCGGCTACGAATGGAGCTCGATGCCGCGCGGCGCGAACCTGCATCGCATCGTCCTCTTCGCAGATGGGGCCGAGAAGGTTTCGCAGGTCGTCCCGTTCCGATCGATCGATTCGGTCGATCCCGAGGCGCTCTGGCGCTACCTCGCCGACTACGAGCGGAAGACGGGAGGTCGGGCGCTCGCGATCCCGCACAACAGCAATCTCAGCGCCGGTCGCATGTTCGAGCTGGTCGACATGGCCGGGAAGCCCTTCTCGAAGGCCTACGCGACCGAGCGCGCCCGCTGGGAGCCGCTGGTCGAGGCGACGCAGATCAAGGGCGACAGCGAGACGGCGCCTTTTCTCTCGCCCGAGGACGAGTTCGCCGACTACGGGACCTGGGACTCGGAGGCCGGCATGACGCCCGCGCCCCATGAAGACTGGATGTACGAGGGCGAGTACGTGCGCTCGGCCCTCGCGCGGGGCCTCGAGGTCGAAGCGAAGATCGGCGTGAACCCCTTCGCCTTCGGACTGATCGGGAGCACCGATTCCCATACCGGCCTCGCGACCGCCGACGACGAGGACTTCTGGGGCAAGTTCAACAGCAACGAGCCTGCGCCTAGCCGAACCGACGAGCCCTGGGCCAAGAATTTTCTCCCGCCGGAGGGCAGCGAA
>JBIPOQ010000270.1:0-5391 GCA_044379055.1 Myxococcota bacterium | reverse complement strand
CATCCCGAATCTCAACCAGAACCTCACGCTGAGCTTCGGCGTCGCCGAGAATCTCGGCCACGTCGCCGTCGGCGCGGGCGGCGAGACGATCGCGTTCCAGAACGCCTCGTACGGGCTCACCGTCATTCCGGAGCCGGGCACGGCCCTCCTGATGGGCCTCGGCCTCGCGGCGCTCGCGACGCGACGACGCTAGGTCCGACCGAAGCCGACCGCGACGCGCGTCGCGCCGGGGCTTCTCGAACGGCCGTCCTCTCCTCGAGAGGGCGGCCGTCTTCGGTCCCGCGTCCGATCAGCTCTTCTCGCTTCGGAGATGCACGCTGCCGACCTCGTCGAGCGAAGCCGACCAGCCCGGCGGCACGACCACCGTATCGACGTCGGACTCCACGAGCACCGGGCCCGACACGGGCCCGACGATCGCGAGATCCGTCCGCGACAGGACGCGGGTGCGCGAAGCCTTCTCCGGCCCGAACCAGGCATCGCGCCATTCGGCGGGCGGAGCCTGCCGCCCTTCGACGGAAGGCCGCGAGAGCGGCGCGCGCACGACCGGGATCCGCAGCCGCACGCGGAAGGCCGCGTACTCGATCGGACCGCTCGATTCGATGCCGTAGAGCTCGCGGTAGCGCGCCCGGAACCGCTCGGGGATCTCGGCGAGCTCCGCCGCCTCGCGACCCGGCGTCGGCGCGTAGGGGATCGAGAGCTCGTGGGACTGACCGACGAACCGGGTATCGATGAGTCGCTCGACCTCGAGGGAGCGGGCGAGCGCCTCGTCGCGCCCCCCGAGCCCCATCTTCTCGCGGGCGACCTGCAGCGTCCGCTCGAAGATCGAGGCCAGCTCGTCGGGGCGGAGATCGGCGGCGGCGATCCAGCGGGTCTGGCCGTGCTCGATCGTCAGGTCCGTCGCCTGCATGCCGATCGCCGAGGCGACGCCGGCCTCGGGCGGGGCGACGACGTGGTCGATGCCGAAGCGGCGCGCGAGGCCCGCCGCGTGCATCGGCCCGGCGCCGCCGAAGCAGACGAGCAGGTGGTCGCGCGGATCGATGCCCTGCTGCACGGTCACGACGTGGACGGCGGAGGCCATGTTGGCGTTGGCGATCTCGTGGATCGAGTGGGCCGCACGGACGACGCTGATGCCGAGAGGCTCGGCGATCGCCTTTGCGATGGCGACCCGCGCCCGCTCGGGATCGAGCGCCATCGTGCCGCCCGCAAACCGCTCCGGCGTCAGATAGCCGAGCACGAGGTTCGCGTCGGTCACGGTCGGCGCGGTCCCGCCCCGGGCATAACAGGCCGGCCCAGGCACGGCGCCGGACGAACGCGGACCGACGCGCAGCACGCCTTCCGGATCGAGCCAGGCGATCGAGCCGCCCCCGGCGCCGACTTCGGCGAGATCGATCGTCGGGGTCTTGATGGGCATGCCGGTTCCGGCCCGGCGACCGCCGTAGCTGCCGCGGCCCCCGACGTGGAGCTCGCGGACGACGCGCGGCTGGCCGTCGTGGACGACGCCGGCCTTCGCCGTCGTGCCGCCCATGTCGAAGGAGATGACGCGGCGCGCCTTCGCGTGCTCGGCGAAGCGCGCGGCCGCCATGACGCCGGCGGCCCCGCCCGACTCGAGCGTCGCGACCGCCCGCTCCGCCGCGACCTCGGCCGACATGACGCCGCCCGAGGACTCCATGATCTGGAGCGGGCCGCGAATTCCGAGCGCGGCGAGGCCGTCGCGAAGTCGCGCGAGGTAGCGGGCCATGAGCGGCGCGACCTGCGCGGTGTGGAGCGTCGTGCTGGCGCGATCGAATTCGCGCATCTCGGCGTGGACGCGCGACGAGAGGACGACCCGCGCCCCGGGCAGCACGTCGGCGAGGATCCGCTCCATCGCCTCTTCGTGCTCGGGGCGGGCGTACGAATGCAGGAAACAGACCGCGACCGCCTCCGGCGCGTAGCGGGCGACCCGAATCGCGACCTCGCGAGCCTGGTCGGGATCGAAGGTGCGGAGCACCTCGCCCCGAGCATTGCAGCGCTCCGCGACCTCGAAGACCGCATCGCGCTCGAGCACCGCCGGCGACGGCTCGAAGAAGAGGTCGTAGCGGTCGTCCTCGACCCGGGCCTCGCGACCGATGCGCAGCAGGTCACCGAAGCCCTCGGTCGTCACGAAGGCGACCCGGGCGCCCTTGTGCTCGATCACCGCGTTCGTCGCGAGCGTCGTCCCGTGGACCACCCGCTCGATCGACGCCGGATCGATGCCGCTCATCGCGAGCAGCCGCTTCGTCCCGGCGAGCACGCTCTCCTCCGGCGCCTCGGGCGTCGTCAGCTGCTTCACGACGTGGAGCCGACCATCCCCCCGCGTCAGCACGATGTCCGTGAAGGTCCCGCCGATGTCGGCGCCGAGCACGCAGCGCTCGCTCATCGCCCACCCCCTTCCGCGCGATGCCGATAGTCGCGGCGCGCCGCCTCCGGGCTCACGAAGCCCTCGGCCAGGTCGGCCTCGACCCGCTCGGGCTCCCGATCCTCCGGTCGCCCGAGCCAGCCTCCGCCGGAGGTGCGCAGCACGAAGGTCTCCCCCGCGAAGAGCGGCTGATTCGCCGCCTTCGCGAGGAGCGGCCGGGTCCGTCCGTCGGGGCCCACGGCGAACTGCTCCCCGGCGCGACCGGCGAGGCCGCCGTCGCGGCCCCGCGGCGCGAAGCGGACGCGCTCGCTCCGCACCGCCAGCTCGCAGTCCTCGAGCACCCGGATCCGCGTCTCGACCCCGAGCCCGCCGCGATGGCGACCGGGCCCGCCCGAGTCCTGGATGAAGGACTGCGATTCGAACACGAGCGGCAGCCGCGCCTCGAGGGCCTCGACCTGGGGCACGACATTGCGCCCGCCGAGGAAGAACGAACCCGTCGCGCTCGGCCCATCCGACGTCGCCCGGGCGCCCAGCCCGCCGTACTCGTACGAGAGCAGCAGCCAGGGATTCTCGCCGGTCGGCTTCGCGAGCGTATACGGATGGATCACCGCCGACGCCGCCGTCGCCCGGTCGGGCCGCGCCTGGGACAGGGCGTCGACCACCGCCTCGCAGACCGCCGTCACCGAGACGACCCGTCCGCCGCAGGCCGCCGGCCAGCGCGGGTCGAGCAGCGAGCCCTTGCGGAACTCGACCTCGATCGGTGCATAACAGCCTTCGTTCATCGGGATCGTCGGATCGACGTAGCAGCGCACGGCGTAGAGCGCGCCCGTCAGCGCCTGCGAGAATCCGGCATTGATCGCGCCCCGCGCCTGGTCGTCGCTCGCCGAGAAGTCGAGTCGCACCGGCTCGTCCGGCCCGCCGACGGTCACGGCGACACGGACGACCGGCGAGCGCTCGAGATCGAGGCCGTCGTCGTCGATCGAGTACGAGCCGTGGTAGGTCCCGGGGACGAGCTTCGCGAGCTCCTCGCGCATGCGGCGCTCGGTGCCCGAGAAATAGCGGGCGACGCCGGCGTCGAGGGCTTCGGGGCCGTACTCGGCGGCCAGGGTCTCGAGGCGGCGAGCGGCGACGTGGCAGCCGGCGACCAGCGCCTGGAGATCGCCCATCACGCGGTCGGGGGTCCGGCTGTTGAGGGCGATCAGGCGGTGCAGGTCGGTGACCGCGCGGCCTTCGGCGTAGATCTTGACCGGCGGGAGCTGGAGCCCCTCCGCGAAGACGTCGGTCGCGCCGGGCACGATGCCGCCGGCCGAGGAGCCGCCGAGGTCGGAGACGTGGATCAGCGTGCCCGTGAAGAAGCGGACGCGGCCGGCGATGAAGACGGGGCGGAAGACGAGCAGGTCGTTCGCGTGGATGCCGCCGCGAAAGCAGTCGTTCATCACGAAGACGTCGCCCTCGCGCATCGTCTCGATCGGATGGTCGGCGAGCACGGCGGGCAGCGAGCAGCGCAGGCTCGACGCGTGCATCAGGTTCGTCGCCGTCGAGAGCGAGACGAGACGCCCGGCGAAGTCGAGGATCCCGGCGCAGGCGTCGGCGCCCTCGACGATCATCGCCGAATGCGCCGACTTGACGACGACGATGCTGGCCTCCTCGGCTGCGATCCGCAGCGCGTGGCGCAGCACTTCCGCCTCGAGCCGCGAGGCGGCGTCCTGATCTCGCTCTTCCATGCTCATGTCGCTCCGGGTTGGGGTCGCCGCGGACTCTACCGCGTTCGGGGCGATGATTCGCCCGCAAAACAACCCCCGGGCCCGCCCCCGCCGCCCGGGTCCCGGCGGGCTTCCGCGAGGTCGGCGCGGACGGTCCGTGCGGCGCACAGGGAATGGACGACGGCCCAGAGGCTGGTCGCGCCGGTCACGAGCAGGGAGTAGCGGATCGCCTCGTCTCCGAAGCGGGCCTTGAGCGCGTCGTTCAGCATCCCGACCACGAGCGGCGCGATTCCGAGGCCGATCAGGTTGATCGCGAAGAGCAGCAGCGCCGCCGCCTGGGCCCGCATCCGGACCCGCGCGAGCGACTGGACGAGACCGTACGAGGGGCCGACGAAGAAGACCGAGAACACCATCGCCACCGAATATCCGGCGAGCGCCCCGGTCCGCTCCGGCCACAGCAGGAAGATCGCCAGGAACGGAAGCGCCATCGCACCGCCGACCGCCGCGACCCAGACCGCGAACCGCTCGTCCCGGCGCGAGAGGGCATCGCTCAACCGACCGCCCGCGTAGGTCCCGAGACCGCCGCCGAGGCCCTGCACGAGGCCCATCGCGACGCCGGTCTCGGCGAGGGACATGTGGTGGACCCGGAACAGGAAGGTCGAGCCCCAGATCGTGAAGCCGTAGGCGGCGAAGGAGTACAGCGCGCTCGCGAGGGCGAGATGCCGGAAGGTCGGCTGACGCAGCATGAACGCGAAGACCTCGCGGCTGCTCGCGACGGCGGTCTCGACGCGCAGCCCCTCGAGCGCGCCGCGGGGCGGCTCGACCAGGACGAATCGCGTCGCGACGGCGGCGAGCAGGCCCGGCAGACCGACGACGAAGAAGGCCATCCGCCAACCGAGCGCCTCGCCGATGAAACCGCCGAGCACGAAGCCCGTCATGATCCCGACGGGCCCGCCGACGTTGTAGAGCGCGAGGGCAGTCGCGCGCTTCTCCGGCGGGAAGTAGTCCGAGAGCAGCGAATGCGCCGCCGGGTTCAGCGTCGCCTCGCCGACACCGACGCCGACGCGGGCCAGCGCGAGCTCGACGAAGCTGCGGGCGAAGCCGCAGGCCGCCGTCATCACGCTCCAGACCGCGACGCCGACGACGATCACGTCGCGACGCACGCCACCATCGGCGAGGCGGGCGATCGGGATCGCGGCGAAGGTATAGAAGAGCGCGAAGGCGAGCCCCGTCAGCAGCCCCATCTGGGTATCCGTCGCGCCGAGATCGTGCTTGATCGGCTCGAGCAGGACGGAAAGGATCTGACGGTCGACG
>JBIPOQ010000268.1:0-5392 GCA_044379055.1 Myxococcota bacterium | reverse complement strand
ACCGGGCCCGAGCCCGGGATCGAACGAGCGAGCGGAGACGCGCGCTTTTTTCCTATGCTAGCCCCGCGCAGGAGACCGCCACACCGCATTCACGGACCGCGATGCCGGTCCACCGATCACGAGGAGAACGATCCATGGGCAAGTACACGCGAGCCGAGCTGCTCGAAGCCTTCGAGGACTACAAGCGCCGCCGCGACATCGCGTCGCAGACGGGCGACTGGAACGTCTGGGCCGACTGCTTCACCGACGACGCCGAGTACATCGAGCACGCTTACGGCGACATCCACGGCGGCCCGGCGATCCGGAAATGGATCTGCGACGTGATGGCGCCGTTCCCGACCATGACGTTCCCGATCGATTGGATGTGCGTGGACGAGGATCAGGGCGCGATCGTCTGGGGCGTCCAGAACGCCTTCCCCGAGCCTTATCAGCCGAACGGCGAGCCCTACGCCTTCCCGAACTGGTCGCGGCTGGTCTACGCCGGGAAGATCGGCGGGATCATGAAGTGGAAGTCCGAGGAGGACATCTACAACCCCGCGCGCGACTCGGCCCGGGTCTTCAAGGCCTGGATCAAGGCCGGCGGCCGCACGCGCAGCGGCGAGAAGATCAAGATGGTGCACCGCTAGGCGCGCCGCGCGGCCGCGGGCGCCCGCCGCTCAGAGCGGAGCGCCCCAGGCGCCCCGCTCCCGGCCCGGTGCCGCGCGTCCCTGGGAAGGGAGCGACGGCTTCGATCCCGGGCGGCGCGCGGGGCGACTCTCGTCGAGCCGGAAGACCTCGACCTTGGCGGTCAGCCGCTCCGACTGCTGCTCGAGGGAGCGGGCCGCCGACATGGCCTGGTCGACCATCGCGGCATTCTCGCGCGTCGTCGCGTCGAAGCGCGCGACGGCCTGACCGACCCGGTCGAGCCCGTCGCTCTGTTCGGACGATGCGGAGGAGATCTCGGCGATCATGTCGCTGACGCGCTTCACGCTCGCGACGACCTCCTTCATGGTCATCCCGGCACGTTCGACGAGCTGCGTCCCGCTCGCGACCGTCGTCACCGATTCGTCGATCAGCGCCTTGATCTCTCGTGCCGAGTCCGCCGTTCGCTGGGCGAGGACGCGCACGTTGCTCGCGACGACTGCGAACCCGCGCCCCTGCTCGCCCGCCCGGGCCGCCTCGACCGCGGCATTCAGGGCCAGCAGATTCGTCTGGAAGGCGATCTCGTCGATCACGGTGATGATGTCGGTGATCTTGCTCGAGGACTGGTCGATCTCGCTCATGGTCCTCACGACCTGATCGACGACCTCGCCGCCCTGGATGGCGACGTCACGCGCCCGGGCGGCAAATTTGTTCGCCTGGTGCGACGTGTCCTCGTTTCGTTTCAGCGTCGAGTGGATCTCGACCATGCTGGATGCGGTCTCTTCGACGGAGGCCGCCTGCTGGCGGGTGCGTTCGGCGAGATGCGCATTGCCCGTCGAGATCTCGCGCGCGGCGAGGTCGATCGAGACCGTCGCCTGCTTGATGTCGCCGAGCAGCGTTCGGAGCTGGTCGATGGTCCCGTTCGTATTGTCCTTCAGAGCCGCGAAGAGCCCTGCGTAGTCGTTCGACATCTTCTCGGTCAGGTCGCCCCGGGCGACTGCCGTCAGCACGCGAAGCACGTCCTTCAATCCGCTCTCGCAGGTCTCGACCAGTCGATTGATCGACTCGCCGAACGTCCGGAAGAATCCCTCCTTGTCGCGAATGTCGACCCGGCGGCCGAAATCGCCGCGAGAGGCCGCGTCGACGAGGGCCGAGATCGATTCTCCGACGGCCATCTCGGCCGTCCGATCGTGCCATTCGAGCACGGTCCCCATCCGCTCGCCCTGGGCCCCGAGCACCGGTCCCGCCGCCAGCTGGAAGGTCCGTGAGCCCCTCCGGATCGTGCGCCTCTCCGACGCATGGAGGCTGCGGAAATCGAGCGCCCGATCGATCTGATGAAGCTGGCCGCCGGCGAGCCGGCCGGCGTCGAAAGCGGGATCGACGATCCGGAGGTCGGGCTCTGCCGCCCGCCACATCCGGAGCGCCGCCTCGTTCTGGTAGATGATCTTCTGGTCGTCGTCGACGAGCATCACGGGTGCCGAAGCCGTATCGAGGGCTCGCCGGACGCGCAGGTTCTCGGCGGCGACACGGCCGTCGCGCGCGTCGCGGGCGGCGAGATCGCGTTGCATGCGATCGAGAGCCTCGAAAAGCTCGCCGAACTCGTCCGTCGCGCCGGTCGAGATGACGCTCGTGAGGATGCCGGAGGCGACCTTGTCCGCGATTTCGACCGAAGTCCGGAGCGATCGGGCCACGTACCGGATGAGGGCCATCGAGAGGACGATCTGGAACAGGCCGAAGCCGATCAGGGCCCCGAGCTGCATCCGGCTCGATCGGGTCTCGATCGCGGAGAGCTTCGCATGCGTCGAGTCGGCGACCGCGGCGAGCTCGTTCGAGAGCTCTTCGCCCGCATCCTCGAGCTCGCCGAAGGCCTCGAGGAACGCGGGCAGCCGAAGCGCGATCTGATCGGGCGAGTCGAGTGCGAAGTCCGTCATCTCCTGCCCGCTCGCGATGTAGCGCTCGAGGGCGGGCGTGAGGTCCGTGGCGACCTTCTTGACCTCCGCGTCGAGGGGGAGCGCGGCGTTCTCCTCCAGGTTGCGTCGGAAGCGCGCGGCATGTGCGGCGAGCTCTTCGCGGGCCTCGAGGATGGCCTGGCGATCGCCGTTGCGGGCGCCGAGGATCGCGGCCAGGACGTCCGCTCGGATCGCGTCGTGCATCATGTCGCCGTCGGCGTGGTTGCGGAGCGCCGTCTCGACCATCGCCTGGGCCGCACGTTCCGTCGCGGCGAGTCGTTGCACGTAGAAGCTCACGCCCGAGATCGAGAGGGCGCCGACGAGCCCGGCGCCGGCGAGGAGCAGGAGTTTCTGCCTGACGTTCATCGTGTGTCGACCTCGGTTTGCGATGGCGCGCGGAGCCCCGCGCGGATCCGCTGCCCTCTTCTTGGCGGCCGGACGGCGATCGACTTGAACGGCATTCGAAGGTTTTGCTCGAGAGCGGAGGCAAGGGGGGCGGATGCGGCGTTCGATCGACGGTACGCGAGCGTGTGTCGATCTCCCGAGCGAAGGGACGCCCCCCCTGGTTTCGTCGGAGCCCGATTCGGGAGATTGCCAGGAGGGCGGGATCGGGCGGTGGTGGGAAAGCCGGATGCGGGTCTGTGCGACCGGGGGCGCGGCGCTTCGCTCGCGGTCAGTCGAGCGCCGGGATGACTTCGAGGCCGATCCGCTCGATCGATTTCCAGCCGGCCTCCCAGTCCATCTGGGCCGAGCCGGGGGCGATCGTGACGAAATCGAGGCCGAGCTTTGCGAGCGCGGAGAGTCGCCGCGCCGCGTGGGCGACCGGGCCGACGATCGCGAAGCGGTCGACGTGGGCGTCGTCGAGGGCGCGGGCGCCTTCGCCTTCGGCCTGGGCGTGGCGGTCCATCTCGTAGCGCTCGGCGAGGCTCCGGCCCTCGTTGCGCAGGGTCGGGTCGCCAAGCGCGCTCGCCCCGTCCGACCAGCCCGCGAAGCGGGCGAAGACCGAGACGCCACCTCGGGCGATCGCCCGGGCGCGCGCCACGTCGTCGTCGACGACGCAGTTCACGAAGGCGCCATAGCGCAGCGCCGCGGGGTCCCGACCGACGCGCACGACGGCGGCGCGCGCGGCGGCCATCGCCCGCTCGAGGGTCGCCGGGTCGGCGCCGAGGCAGAAGAGGAAGGCGTCGGCCTGGCGCGCCGCGATCTCGAGGACCTTCGGGCCCGAGACCGCGACCTCGATCGGAACCCGCGGGAGGTCGAGCCCCCGAGTCCATTCGATGCGGCTCGTCGCCGGTCCGCGGGTCGTCGATTCGCCGGCGAGGTAGGCGCGCAGATGGGCGAGATCCGCCTCGAAGACGTCGGGGGCGGCGGGCTTCCGGCCGATCTTCGCGAGGGCGGAGTCGCCGCGGCCGATGCCGCAGAAGGCGCGGCCGCCGCTCTCGAGCTGGAGGGCGAGGGCGGCGCTGGCGGTGAGGGCGACGTCGCGGGTCGTCGTGTTGGTGACGCCGGTGCCGAGGCGGATCCGGGTGCTCGCGCCGGCGACCAGCATCAGCTGGCTCCAGGTCTCGGGCCCGAGGTTCTGGGTGTCGCCGAGGGCGAGATGGCTGAAGCCGGCGGCCTCGGTGCGACGGGCGATCTCCCGGGCCTTGCCCGGGTAGCCCAACATCAAGAGGCCGACGTCCATCGGGTGATTCCTCGTGCGGGGCGAGGCGAGGGTCGATCCGCGGCGCGCGGCCCCGGCGCGGCTCAGGCGCAGCGGCGGATGATCTTCTCCGCGAAGTCTTCCATGACGCGCTTCTTCTGGTCGAGGCTCGAGCGTTCGCCGAGGGCGAACTTGAACGGGTAGCTGATGCCCACGGTCATGCCCTGCGCCTCGAGTCGCTGAAAGGTCGCGACGTCGGGCGGGGTCTTGAGGCCGACGACGGTCTCGAAGGGGAGGTGCGAACGGCCCGCTTCGGCGCGCAGCTTCGCGAGCGTCGCCAGGATCCCGGGGACCTCTTCGGGCGTGTTGCCGGCGCCGAGCCAGCCGTCGCAGAGCGTCGCCGTGCGCCGCAGGGCCGGCTCGCTCGCGCCGCCCATCCAGATCGGGACGGTCTTCTTCGGGGCCGGGGCGATCTGGAGCGGCGGAAAGTCGAAGAAACGCCCGTGGTGCTCGACCATCCCGCCAGCCCAGAGCTTGCGCAGGACCTCGATCATCTCGTCGGTCCGCTTGCCGCGCGTCTTGAAGTCGACCCCGTAGATGTCGAACTCCTCCTTCATCCAGCCGATGCCGGCGCCGAGGGCGAAGCGGTCGTTCGAGAGGATCGCGAGGGTCCCGGTTGCGCGGGCGACCTCGAAGACGTTGCGCAGCGGCAGCACGTAGACGCTCACCGTGAACCGGAGCTTCTTCGTCGCCGCCGCGAGCGCACCGATCGTCGCCCAGCAATCGGGATAGTCCGCGTCGGCGCGCATGGGCGGGACGCCGTCCGTCGCGTAGGGATAGCCGGCGGCGATGTCGCGCGGATAGACGCCGTGGTCGCCGAGCATGCAGCCGTCGAAGCCGACGGCCTCCGCGAAGCGGGCCGTCTCGATCAGCTGCTCGGGCTCGACCCAGGTCAGCGCCTGCCAGAATTTCATCTCGTCTCCCGGATCAGGGGGCCGTCAGCCCGTAGACGATCGATCCGTCCGGCTTGACGTCGTAGACCTCGTAGCCCTCGGTCACGTTGGCGCCGTCCGCGGCCATCGCGACCGCGAACTTGTTCGAGGCGTTGCGGGCGATGTCGAGCAGGAGCTCGACCTGCTGCGCGGGCGTGAAGTGTTTCGCGACGGCGGCGAGCTCCTCG
>JBIPOQ010000269.1:0-5392 GCA_044379055.1 Myxococcota bacterium | reverse complement strand
CACCTGGGAAGGCGACGTCCAGATCTTGTTCAAGCGCGCAATGTTCGACCGGGTCATGCTCGGCACGCCGCGGCTCCACAAGAACCGCGCGGCCGACCTCGCGGGCTGGTAGGCAGGGGGGCCAAAATCAGCGCAGCGCAGCTCGACGCTGGACCCTTCCGTGGCGAGCCCGTGTCGCTCCAGCGAATACTATGAGCAACGTCTTCAGCAGCATGCTCTGCTCGGGCTCGGGAACCGAGAGTCGCTGCCGCGACAGGAAGCCCCAGACTTCTTCTGCGGCTTCGAGATCGCGATTCTGTGGACCCACGATCGCCACTGCGATCGGGGGGATGGGGTGTGTGAGGCTCGGGAGGCTATGTCCGGCTCCCGTCGCGGAATAGAAAGCGATCTCGCTGTCGTCGTTTCCGCCGGAATAGATCTCGCGCGTGACACGTCCTGCGTCGGTCGGATGAAGATCCGGAAGCAGCTCGGTCATCGGAAGGGCATCGGTCTGCAGAAGGTCGCGCCAGAAATCGCGCGACGCGAGCGCCGAGAGAACACTGCCCCCGCCCGGTCCCCGGACCTCGCCCCCGTCCCAGGGCATGATGGAATCCGCCGTCCCGTTCATGATCAAGATCGAGATCGGCTCGGCGGGCTCGCTCAGCGCGCACTGGCTTGGACTCGGAAGATTCGCGATGACCGCGCCGATCGCAGCGATCCGATCGGAGAGCTCCAAGGCGAGTCGATAGGCCAGCAGTCCGCCATTCGACGCCCCCGTCACGTAGAGGCGGCTCGGATCGACGTCGTAGTGCGTCTCTGCCCAGTCGAGCAGCGCGGAGATAAGTCCTACGTCGTCCGAGTCCGGTAGCTGCCCGCCCGGGTCCTGGCGGCAATCGTTCCAATTGAAATCACCGCTCGGGCCGGTCGCTCCGCTCGCCGTGCTGCCGTTGGGAATGATGAGCAGGAAATTGTCGCGATCGGCGAGTTTGAAGTACTCGCCCGGGGCGCTGAGCCGCATATCGTTCTTGTCTTGGGTCCCGCCGTGGAGCAGGACGACGACGGCGAGATGGCCATTCTCTGCCGCGTCCGGTTCGAAGACATCGAACCAGCGAGTGACGCCGGCGCGCATCAAGGTCGTGTTCTCGATCAGGACCCCCGCGCTTGCGTTCGAAAGGCTTGCGAGGACGAGGCTCGAGCTGGCCAGAGTCCACAGGGTAATCCCGATCGCAATTCTGCCAGTCAGGCTCAAAGGCTTCTCCTCACGGCCTGCCGATCAGGCGTTGATCGTCCCTCTCTCGTGGATCCACCCGCATTTCAACCGGCCACACCCCCCGGAGTTTCGCTCTCGCGGCGAAAGTCTCGCGAGATCCCCCGCTGGACTCGGTCACTGCGCCGGGAGACCGCGAGTTCTGGCCCAGCGCTGGGGAGGCCGAGCCCGAGCTCGAGCTGCATCCCGCCCGGCCGCCGGAAGGCCGCTGTCGAGAGCGCCGGCCGCGGCCCGTCGAGGCCGAGCCTACGCGCCCAGATGCGGAACGTCGCCCCGATCTGGTCCGCAAAATTCCCTTCGCCCTTCAGGCGGGTCCCGAACCGCGGGTCGTTCAATCGGCCGCCGCGCAGGCTCTCGAGGCGATGGAGCACCTTGTCGCGGCGCATCGGCTGGTGCGTCTTCAGCCATTCGTCGAAGAGGTTCTTCAGACCGTGGGGCAGGCGGAGCACGATGAAGCTCGCGTGGCTCGCGCCGGCCTTCTTCGCCGCCTCGAGCAGGGCCGGGATCTCGTGGTCCGTCAGGCCCGGGATGACCGGGCCGAGCATCGCGCCGGTCGGGATGCCCGCCTGCGCGAGGGCCTCGATCGCCCGCAGGCGCTCGCGGATCGAGGAGGCCCGCGGCTCGAGCGTGCGCTGGAGCTCGGGGTCGAGGGTCGTCAGCGAGAGCGAGACCGAGACCGCGCCCTCTCGCGCGAGAACCCGGAAGAGGTCGATGTCGCGGGCGACGAGGGCGTTCTTCGTGATCACCGTGATCGGATTGCGGAACTCGGCGAAGACGGCGACGCAGCGCCGGGTCAGCTCGAGCTTCCGCTCGATCGGTTGATAGGCGTCCGTCACCCCGGAGAGCGCGACGACCTGCGGCGTCCAGCGCGGTGAGGCGAGCTCCTTGCGGAGCAGCTCCGGCGCACGCTCCTTGACGAGGATCTTCGTCTCGAAGTCGAGGCCCGCGGAGTAGCCGAGGTACTCGTGGGTCGGGCGCGCATAGCAGTAGGCGCAGCCGTGCTCGCAGCCGCGATAGGGGTTCAGGCTCGCGTCGAAGGGGATGTCGGGGCTCTGGTTGAAGGTCAGCGCGGTGCGCGAAGGGTCGGGGAGGTACTCGGTCGGGCGCGGCGGGGGGAGCGGAGCGCCGGTCGGGTCGTCGAGGGACGATGCGTCGGGGGTCTCGGCGAGAGTCTCGGCGGCGCGGGCGGCCGCCGCGGCGCCGGCCAGGGCCTCGAGGTCGTCTTCGACCCGGAAGCGTTCGAAGCGGCCGGTTGGATTCGTCCGGGCGCCGCGGCCCTTGCGCTGGGCGAAGGGGTCAGCGCTCGGGTGGCGCGAAGAATATTCCTGCATGAAGGCGAAAGTAAGGAGAAAACGAGCCGCTGGCAATCGCTTCGTCCCGGCCGGCCGCCGGATCGGTCGTCAGTCGCGGCCGGAGCGACCGAGATAGCGCTCGAGCTGGTGACCGAGGACGGGCTCGTAGGCCCGGGCGTGGCCGAGCTCCTCGCGGATCTGGCGCAGCGTTCGCGGGCCGGCGGCGAGGGGATGGGCGCGGAAGAAGGCGGCGATCTCGCCGGTGCGGGCCGGGGCGAGGGCGGCGCTCGTGCCGGCGGCGACCCGGGCGAGCAGAATCGGCGGCCATTCGCGTTCGAGGCCGCGCCAATGCTTCACGAGATGGCGCCAGGTCGCGTCCGCCGATCCGGGTCGGGCGAGCAGGGCGATCAGCAGGCCGGCGCGATCGACGGCGGGGGCGAGCGAGGCGTCGCGCGTCGCGGCGAGGCTCCGCGCGAGCTCGGCCTGGCCGGGAAATTCGGCGAGGGCGAGGAGCATCCGGCGTCGGGTCTGCGGCGTGTCGGCAGCGCGCGCGGCGGCGACGAAGCGCGCGTGCAGCGCCGCATCCCCCTGGCTCGCCGCGATGCGGACGATCTCGTCGGCGAGCTCGGGCGCGAGGGCGGGGCCCCCGCCGAGGGCGCGGCGCGTGCGCTCGGCGCAGTCTTCGCGGACGACGCCTGCGCCGCCGATCCGACCGGCGATCGCGATCGCTCGCGCGCGGCGCTCGCGCGTGATCGCGTCGTCGCCCGGCCGGGAGACGAGCCCGAGCGGGTCGAGCTGCCCGCCGAAATAGATCTCGACCCAGGCGCGCAGCCGCGCTTCGACCGCGGGGTCGAGGCGCGCGGCGACGCGCTGCAGCAATCGCGTCAGCACGCGCTCGACCGCGGCGAGCACGTCCGGGTCTTCGTCGTCGCCGAGGCTCGCGACGAGATCGAGGAGCTTGTCGAGGGGCTCGCGCCCGGCGCGGGCGAGGGCCCATTGATGGCCGACCAGGCCGATGCGCTCGAGGGGCGAGAGGCTCGCGCGCTCGGCGAGTAGATCGTCCCAGTCGGATTCGCCGTGCTGGACCCGGAAGAAGCCCGCTTCCCCCGCGTTGCCGTAGATCCAGGTCAGCGCGGCGCCCTGGCCCGACGCGCCGTCTCGGGCCTTGGCGAAGAGATGGCGGATGGCCCGCGCGTTGCCGTCGTCGCCGCGTCCGACGCGGCCGACCCAGGGAATCGGCCAGCGCGCCGCCGCCGGTCGCGCCGCTTTCGTCTTCGCGCCCCGAACCGGGCTCGGGCCGGCCGAGAAGCGTTCCTGCCGGAGTCGGATCGCGTCGCGGCCGTCGCCGTTCTCGCGCTCGACGCGCACGAGCGGATAGCCCGTCTGAAGCGTCCACGGGGCGATGATCTTCTCGATCGGCTGATCCGAGACCTCCGACAGCGCCGTCCAGAGATCGGCGGCCGCCGCATGCCGCTCGCGATGTCGACGCAAATAGAGCTGGATGCCTTCGCGGAAGACCTCGCTCCCGAGATAACGCTCGAGCATGCGCAGCACCGAGGCGCCCTTCGTGTACGTGATCGCGTCGAAGTTCTCGTGGGCCTCCTGCGCGCTCCGGATCGGCGGGGCGATCGGGTGGCTCGTCGCGAGGGCATCCTGCTCGAGGGCCTCCTCGCGGCGGTGGGCGAACTCGTGCCAGACGCGCCAGTCGGGCTGCCAGGCCTCGAGGATCTCGTAGGCCATCCAGGTCGCGAAGGACTCGTTCAGCCAGAGATCGTTCCACCACGCCATCGTGACGAGATTTCCGAACCACATGTGCGAGAGCTCGTGGGCGATCGTCTCGGCCGACCGCCGCAGCTCGGCGGGGCTCGCCTTCCCGGCGTCGAGCAGCAGCACCGAGTCCCGGAAGAAGACGGCCCCCGCGTTCTCCATTGCGCCGAAGGCGAAGTCGGGGAGCGCGATGAGATCGAGCTTCTCGTAGGGATGCGGCGACTCGAACCACGCCTCGAGGCGCGCGAGGCTCTCGGCGGCGGCCTCGCGGGCGAAGCTCGCGAGGTTCTGCTGGCCGGGGAGCGTGTAGACACGGATCGGCGTCGGTCCGACGTGCAGCGCCGGCGAGCTCTCGAAGGGACCGACGAGCAGGGCGATCAGATAGGCGGAGAGGGGCGGCGTCGGCGCGAAGTGGACCGTCTTCTTGCCGCGTCCGGCCTCCTCCTCGAACTCGACGGGCGAGTTCGAGAGGACCGTCTGATCCGAGGGCACGGTCGCCGCAATGCGATAGCGGAGCTTGATCGCCGGCTCGTCGAAGGCCGGGAAGAAGCGCCGCGCATCCGTCGGGCAGAGCTGGGTCGCGAGCCAGGGATTCTCGCGATCGACCGAGCGATACAGCCCGCGCAGATCGCGCCGCACCTTGCCGCGAAAGGCGAGCTCGAGGCGGACCGCGCCGGCCGCGAGCGGACGCTCGAAATGCAGACGGAGCCGCTCCTCGTCGGGGAGCAGCTCGACCCGCGCCTTCAGGGCCCGGCCGTCGCTACGGGCGAGGGCGCGGGAGATCGAGAGGTCGGCGGCGTGGAGCTCGAGCGTGCGGGTCGCCCGGTCGAGCTGCAGCGCATAACGCGCTTCGCCCCGGAAGCCGGGCCTGCTCGGATCGAGCTCGAAGCGGAGCTCGGCGGATTGGGGGCGGACGCTGGTGGGGAGGCGGTGTTTCGAACGACTCGGCACGGGGCCTCTCCGGGATGGGATGGGTCGACCGCGCCGTGCCGGTCTCGGGGAGATTCTGCGCGGTGCCGGGCCGTCGCGTCAACGGCCCCGTCGCGCGACGCCCACGTCCCAGACGGCTCGCAGGCGACCGAGCTGC